>NZ_JBUZTQ010000013.1:0-127411 GCF_055408445.1 Pseudomonas sp. B414
GAATGATCGCGCGCTCTTCAACGCTGAGTTCGGAATAGGACATAGGGGCAGCACCGTACCGGAAAGGTCAGGTGTTGCACTCAGTTTTCGCGGCCGCCCTGATACCCGCCAGGTATTAAGAGTCTTGTACCTTGGTACGGGCATGCCCCATGACAAGGAATCGGTACTGTGGCTCAACGCTCAGGAAATCCCACAGGTCACTCAGGAAGAAAACACCTTACAAATTGCGGTTCGCCAGCGGATCAAGGTTTTCTATCGACCAAAGGGCCTAAAAGGCAGTGCCAACGACGCCCCGTCCTTACTCACCTGGCAACTGGGAACACAGGATCAAAAGACATATATCACGCTTAAAAACCCGACTGCCTATCATGTTTCCATGCTTAGTCTTGAGGGCATCACGCTGAGTGAAGCGTTTACAGGAAAAATGTTCAACCCTGGCGAGTCAGTCGTATTGCCTGTAGAACACCTGACCAACAACCAAACGCCCACCGTCCTGTTTAAGACCATTAATGATTGGGGAGCACAAACGCCTTACAAAGTAAGACTCGACTTTAACCAGCCAAACACAGCCTCAGAAGTCACCGAGCAACCCTGAAGGGTTGATTTATACCGAGTACTTACCAAGCAGGTCGCCTGTGTATAACCATCGCAAATTGTCTACGCTGTGTATATCTACGCCTTGCAGGGCATATACACATCGCTTGACCAGACTGCACAACAAAGTACTGGCCTTGTCCACACTCTCGTTATTGACGCTCGGTGTCTCAGCCAGCGAAGTCAAGTTCAACACCCAGTTCCTTCAGGGTGGCGAATCGGTGCAAGACAGTTACAGCACCTTGCATGATTTTTTGAATGGCGACATCGTTCCTCCCGGTCAGTACTACGTCGATCTTTACATTAATAAAAATCTGGCCCCTCGCCAAACAGTCAATTTTGAGCGCAACCTGATCAGCGGTATTGTTGAACCCTGCATCAGCGTGCCTCAGATCAAGAGCTGGGGCATCGATATCGATCGATTGGAACGCCAGGGCCAAATTCTGGTGAATGCAGGGCAATGCCCTGACTGGAAGTTAATGATTGACAGCTACTCCGAGGACTACAACGCAAACCGGCAAGAACTGCATATCAGCTTCCCGCAAGCTTTCATGACAAAAGAGGCCCGCGGTTATATCGACCCCCAACTTTGGGATGAAGGTATAACCGCAGGCTTTGTTGATTACAACTTCACTGCCCGTAACGGGGCCAACAATGGCGCGAGTACACCGTTTGCCAACACCGGCCTGCGTAGCGGAATCAACCTGGGGGCATGGCGACTACGAAATGAATCGAACTACTCGTATATCAATCGCAAAGGCCGGTTCCAAAGTAATCGCAATTACGTCCAACGAGATATCACTTCTCTGAAAGCCCAGTTAACAATGGGGGCCAGCTACAGCAGTAGCCAGATATTCGACAGCTTCCGCTTCAAAGGGGTGCAACTGGCATCTGACGAAGCCATGCTCCCTGAAAGCCTGCGGGGCTATGCCCCCGTCGTCAGGGGTATAGCGCAAAGCAACGCCACGGTCGAAATCCGCCAAAACGGGTTTCTGGTTTACAGCCTGAACGTCCCTCCCGGTGCGTTTGAAATCTCGGATTTCTACCCAAGTGGCTCCAATGGTGACCTCGAAATCACGGTGATAGAAGCGGATGGTCGTAAAACGATTTCTACCCAGCCATTTGCGTCCTTGCCACAAATGGTCAGGCGCTCAACTGCCCATTACAGCCTGGCGGCCGGCGAGTACGACAACATCCGCAGCGGGCAAGCTAACCCCCTATTCGGCCTGGCCGGGCTTACCTACGGCGTGACCGATGACATAACCCTGTTTGGCGGATTGCTGGCAGCTGATGACTTTCAGGCCGGCAACCTCGGGGGAACTAAAAACACGTCACTGGGCGCCCTCTCAACCAATATCACACACTCAAAGAGCAAGAGTGACTCAGGGATCAACAAGGGCCAGAGCCTGCAATTCAACTATTCCAAAACAATGGCCAGCATGGGGACCACATTCAGCCTGGCGGGCTATCGGTTTTCCAGCGATGGTTACAGGACCTTGTCCGAACACGTTGCCGATCAAAACGTCATTGATAGCGCCCGACCAGCTGGCCGCACACGTACACGCCTGGACGTAGTCATCAATCAGACGCTGGGGAACCAGAATTACGGCATGATCACCCTGAGCGCCAATGAGCGCAAATACTGGAATCTGCCCGGCACTTCACAGCAACTCAATATGGGCTATGCCAATTCCTGGGGCTCGGTCAGTTACAGCCTTAATGTCCTGTATTCCAAATATCAGCAGAACCTTGGCAATAACAACCCTGCACAAGTGCTGTTCACGGTGTCGATGCCTTTAGACCCTGAAGGCAAGGCCCGCAGCCATACCAGTGTGACTGCTCAATCGGGTGGCTACTACAATGCCTCATCCGGAGTCAGCGGGTTAATACCCGGCCTCAACGACACCTACTACGACACCCAAATTTCCCATGACCAGAAAAACATGACATCGGGATCATTGGGCATCCGTTCGTACACACCCATCGCACGCTTGGATGCCAGTTACAGCCAGGGGCAAAACACCCGCTCGACAACTGCAGGCGCAAGCGGTTCGCTGGTGGTTCACAGCGACGGGATCAACCTGGGGCAATCGCTGAGTGATTCGTTTGCTCTGGCCCATGTACCCGGAGCACAAGCCGGCAGCCGAATAGGTAACTTCTCGGGCGTGACCGTGGGTAAAAACGGGTATGCCGTGATCCCCTCAACTCGGCCCTATCAGTACAACAGGATCAATCTGAATACCCAGGACCTGGGTTCCGGCATCGACATTGAGAACACCATGCTTCAGGTGATTCCTCGACGAGGCTCCATTACAAAGGCCTCGTTTGCTACAACCACCGGACGCAGAGTTCAATTGGAGCTGGTAGATAGCAATGGCAAGCCATTGCCTTTCGGGTCGACTGTTACAAATGAATCCGACGTGCAGCTGGCAGTTGTCGATGCTGGCGGTTATGCATTGATCATGGCTGAGAACCCTACCGGCACCATTCTGGTAAAACGAGCCAATCAAACCTGCCAGGGCCGCTATGAACTCCCCCCTAAAAATCCTGAACTTCAGTACGAGCGAATCCGCATCAGCATCCTGTGTCAGTGATGATATTAAAAGGACCTGTCATGACAAATAAACCAACCAATAGACAATGGTTCAATCCATGGTTAAAGCGGGGCATTTTAAGCGTATGCCTGCTACTGCAAGCTTTTATCTTTAATGTATCTTACGCCGATAATGTCTGCGCAAATTCGTGGGACACTGCCACCGGCAACAACAAGGCAATTTTACAACTTACCAGCATAAACCCTTATTACAGTGTCCCTGTTGGAGGCGTACTTGGAGCAGCTAGCCTCACCACTTCGCTCCTCTGCCATCAGAGCACTCAACACCCGTTTGTACTGCAGTCGACTCCCGCGAGTCCCGCCATCAGCGGCAATGCTATCTGCCTCACCCCCCTGGACGGTGTCGGCATTCGTTTCCTGAGCGACACGGGCACTCCAATCCCGTGCAGCTCCTTGGAGCAAATTTCCCGTACCGCCATGGCAGATGAAGGACAAACCATTAGTATCAATAGCCCCCTGGCTGTAGAGTTCATCAGAACCAAAGCGGTTACATCATTGATCAATGGCTCCCATACGTTGAAGATGCCTCCCGCCTCTTTAATACAATCTTATCGGGACGGTTATAACAGCAGCGAAAAATGGGGCAGTTATGTGTTAAGCGACCCCATGCCTCTGGATGTTTCATCCTGCATGCTCACGAGCACTACAACCATTGTGAATTTCGGCAACGTCGTCGCTACAGACCCCACCAACAGCAAAAGTTTTGATATACAACTCAACCAATGCGCAAACAGCTCAGAAGCCGTAACGTTCAATAACGCTACAAAGTTTGAATTTATATCATCGCAGCTTTTGCCTAATGGAACACTCGCCAACAAAACATGCAGTGGCTGCGCTCAAAACCTGGCCATCGCGATTACCACTGCGAACGGCACCCCCATAAACTTGAATCAAGGTTATCTCCTGAAAAACGGAACCTTCTCGATAGCGGATGGCTCCATAACCCATCAATTTCTGGCTAAACTGACCAATACCGGCACTCGTGTAACCAGCGGAAAAATAGACACCATGGTTACATTTATACTATCGCCCATTTAAGTGAATAACTTGCGAGCACATGGCGGGCTTACAAACCACCGTTGGCCTGAAACCCGACACCCAGCACCGTCAGCACTGACAGCGGCAACAGCACCGTATCCAGCAACGCGCTGGCGGGCAGATCCAGGCCGGGGTGGCTCGGCGCCTCGGCGCCAAACCGGTCTTTGGCACAACACCCGCCCTGCATCGCATACAAGTCCAGCCGGGTGCCCGCATAGACAATCGGCGCACCTGGTTTTGCGGCATCCAGCGTACGCACACTGGCACAACCACACACCAGCGCCGCCACCAACAAAGCCAGCAGCGCCTTATTCATCGCCGCCTACATGGTGTTCACCCCAGCGCGGGAGCATGTCCTGCGGGATATTGAGCAGGTTGAGAATCCGCGCCACCACAAAATCCACCAGATCATCGATGGTCTGCGGCTGGTGATAGAAACCCGGAGAGGCCGGCATGATCACCGCGCCCATATTGGACAACTTGAGCATGTTCTCCAGATGAATGCTGGAGTACGGCGCCTCACGCGGGACCAGAATCAGCTGGCGGCGCTCCTTGAGCGTTACGTCGGCAGCCCGCTCCACCAGATTGTTGCAGGCGCCGGTGGCGATGGCGGAAAGCGTGCCGGTGGAACATGGCACTACCACCATTGCGGCCGGAGCACCCGACCCCGAAGCCACCGGAGACATCCAGTCTTCCTTGCCGTACACGCGAATCTGCCCGGCAGCAGCGCCGGTGTATTCAGTCAGAAAAGTCTGCATGGCCTGCGGCTTGGCAGGCAGGCTGACGTCAGTTTCGGTCGCCATCACCAATTGCGCGGCCTTGGAAATCAGGAAGTGTACTTCGCGATCTTCGCGCACCAGGCAATCGAGCAAACGCAGTGCGTACTGCATGCCCGAAGCACCGGTAACGGCCAGGGTTATGCGTTCCGGGCCGCTCATTGCAGTGCGTCCGCCAGCTTGCCATGCAAGCCGCCGAAACCGCCGTTGCTCATGATCACCACATGAGCGCCCGGTTTAACCTGAGCTTTAACCTCGGCAATGATGGCTTCCAGCGAATCGCAGACCTTGGTCGGCACCGGGCTCGGAGCCACTGTTGCGGCCAGATCCCAGCCCAGATTGGCCGGCGCATACCAGACCACGTGATCGGCCTGGACCACGCTTTGCGGCAGGCCATCGCGGTGGGCACCGAGCTTCATGGAGTTAGAGCGCGGCTCGATCACCGCAATCAGCGGCGCATCACCGATGCGCTTGCGCAGGCCATCGAGGGTAGTCGCAATCGCGGTCGGGTGGTGGGCAAAGTCGTCGTAGATAGTGATGCCGTGAACTTCAGCGACTTTTTCCATACGCCGCTTCACGCTTTTGAATGCGCTCAGGCCGTCAATCGCCATGCCCGGCACCACGCCCACATGGCGGGCAGCGGCCAGGGTCGCCAAGGCATTGGCCACGTTGTGCTGGCCGGTCATATCCCAATCGACCGTGCCTTGCAGTACACCTTCAAACAGCACTTCAAAGCGTGAACCGTCTTCGCTGAGCAAGCGCGCTTGCCATTGACCGCCCTCGCCTGTGGTTTGCACCGGGGTCCAGCAGCCCATTTCGATCACGCGCTGCAACGCAGGTTCGGTGGTCGGATGGATCACCAGCCCTTCACTCGGGATAGTGCGCACCAGATGGTGGAATTGCCGCTCGATCGCCGGCAAGTCCGGGAAGATGTCGGCATGATCGAACTCAAGATTATTGAGGATCGCCGTACGTGGGCGGTAGTGGACAAATTTCGAGCGCTTGTCGAAAAAGGCACTGTCATATTCATCGGCTTCAACCACAAAGAACGGCGTATCACCCAGACGGGCCGACACGGCAAAGTTCTGCGGCACACCACCGATCAGGAACCCAGGGGCCATGCCCGCGTGCTCCAGCACCCAGGCCAGCATGCTGCTGGTGGTGGTTTTGCCGTGGGTACCGGCCACGGCCAGCACCCAGCGGCCCTGCAACACATGGTCGGCCAGCCATTGCGGGCCGGACACATAAGGCAGGCCCTTGTTGAGGACGTATTCCACTGCCGGATTGCCCCGCGACAGCGCGTTGCCGATCACCACCAGATCCGGGGCCGGATCGAGCTGGGCCGGGTCATAGCCCTGAGTCAATTCAATGCCTTGAGCTTGCAGCTGGGTGCTCATTGGCGGATAGACGTTAGCGTCGGAGCCCGTAACGTGATGGCCCAGTTCTTTGGCCAGAACCGCCAGCGAACCCATGAAAGTGCCGCAAATACCAAGAATATGAATGTGCATAGTCGACCTCGTAAATCATCGGCGAAGGGTAGCGCAGGGGGGTGTTTTTCGCACCTGATGATTCATGTTGCTATGCAGGAGCGGGCTGGCTCGCGATGGGATCGCCGCGGTGTACCTGATAGACCGCGGCGTCTGCATCGCGAGCAAGCCCGCTCCCACAGGAACCTGGTCAGCATCCAGACAGTTCAACGCTCAATCCCATGCTTGCGCAGCTTTCTATACAGGGTATTGCGGCTCACCCCCAGTTGCAGCGCCGTATGGGTCATATGCCAACGGTGCAGCTCCAGCGCCAGCAGCAGGGCCTGCTTTTCGGCGTCTTCCAAAGGATGATCACAAGGTTCAGGGGCTTTTGACGGAGCCATGCGAATTGCGGCCGGTAGATCGTCAAACTGAATCATGTCGTCTTCACACAACGCAGCCAGGGTGCGCAACACGTTGCGCAGTTGGCGCACGTTGCCCGGCCACGGAAAACTCAGCAGCGCCTCACGCGCGCCATGGCTGATCCGCAGTTGTTGTTCACCCGCCTCTTCAGCCAGCAGAAAGTCCAGCAACTGCGATTTGTCCGTGCGCTCACGCAGCGCCGGCAAAGCGACTTCCAGGCCGTTAAGACGGTAATACAGATCCTCGCGGAAACTGCCTTCGGCTACCCGCTCCTGCAAGTTGCGGTGGGTAGCACTGATAATACGTACGTTAACCGCCATTGGCTCACCACCAATGGGCACCACCAGGCGGTCTTCCAGCACCCTTAGCAGCCGGGTTTGCAGCGCCAGCGGCATATCACCGATTTCATCCAGAAACAGGGTGCCACCATCGGCCTGCTGCAACTTGCCCTGCATGCCTTCCTTGCGCGCCCCGGTAAAACTACCGCCGCGATAACCGAACAGCTCACTCTCGATCAGGCTTTCCGGGATCGATGCACAATTAAGCGCCACAAAGGGTTTGCTGCTGCGCAAGCTGGCCTGGTGCACAGCCTTGGCAAACGCCTCTTTGCCGGAGCCGGTTTCGCCATTGATCAGCAACGGTACATCACGCTCAAACACCCGCAGCGCCCGGCGAAAATCAACCTGCAGGGCTTCATCGCCCAGGCAAATCCCGCTCAGGCGCGGGCGCTCGGGCTCGGTCTGCACAGCAACCGGGGCTGGCGCATGCCGAGGCTGACCGCGCAGCGCTGCAAACAACTGGCGACCGTCGCGGGTAAACAACGGCCAACTGGTGGTTGCCTGGGTAGTGGCCCGGGAGAACAACTCGTCACGCGGACAATCGAAAACACTCTCGACCCATTGCCCCAGCAAACGGCTGCGCACATGGCCCAACAGGTTCAAGGCACTCTGGTTGACCGCGCAGATAACCCCGTCGCCATCAAAGACCAGCATGCCTTCACTGAACAGCCCCACCGACTGGGCCTGCAAATGAAAACGCAGCAGCCACTGGTTTTCGAAATGCCCCAGAAAGTAGCTGTTCTCAATGATTTTCGCCGACAGATTGACCAGCGCCATGGTGTGAAACTGGCTCTGGCGCGAAACCTCGTGACGGGCCGATGACACGTCCAGCACCGCCAGCAACTCGCCCTGGGGGTCGAATACCGGGCTGGCCGAACAGGTCAGCCCGGTATGACGACCTCGGAAGTGCTCGTCCTGGTGGATGGTCAGGGCCTGGCGCTCGACCAGGCAAGTACCAATGCCGTTGGTGCCCTCCCGCGCCTCGCTCCAGTCAGCCCCCAGCCACAGCCCGGCCTGCTCGAACACCTTGCGCTCGGAGGGGGCGGTGACGCAGTTGAGGATGACGCCGCGGGCATCGGTCAGCAGCACCGCGTGCCCGGCACCGGAGAGTTGCTGATGCAGGCTGTTCATTTCATGACCGGCAATTTTCAGCACCTGCTGCAACCGCTCGCGGCCTTCAAGAATACGCCCCTGCTCCAGCACGGTCGGGCCAATGGTTTGTGCAGGATCGAGGTGGTAGTCCTCCAGGCAGCGTTGCCAGGAGCGAACGATAGACGGATCGCACCCTTGAGGATGGCCCTGGGTGACATCAATGACTTGCCGTGCGTGACGGCGCAAATCGGTGCTGTGCATTTCTTATTGTTCTCCGCTCTGTCTCGGTGGTCTCACGCTCGACAGGGGCAACTCGCCCGCAGCGGCAACAGAGATCCAGTCCAAACCGAATACCCAGCATCCTCCAGCGCACCCACCATTGCAATCGCCAACTGACCCGCCGGTCATCGTCTGTACCGTGAATGGCACAAATTGTCACAACGACTGTGCCACAGCTGTTACATGCCCCCTCCCCCGCACCCGATAAAAAACCTGAAAGCCCCGTTTTACAAGGCTTTCACAAAGATGGCCCAGCCCTTGCTCCTGTTTCAGGCAGCGCCACAGCGCGTCCTCCCATAAGCACAATAAAGCCAGGAGACACCCACCATGCGTTACGCACAACCCGGTACTGAAGGCTCGATCGTCTCATTCAAGAGCCGCTACGGTAACTACATCGGCGGCGAATTCGTGGCGCCCGTCAAAGGCCAGTACTTCACCAATACCTCGCCTGTGAACGGCAAAGCCATCGCCGAATTCCCGCGTTCAACCGCAGAAGACATCGACAAAGCCCTCGACGCCGCCCACGCCGCTGCCGATGCCTGGGGCGCCACCTCAGTGCAGGCGCGCTCGCTGGTCCTGCTGAAAATCGCTGATCGCATCGAGCAAAACCTCGAACTGCTGGCCGTAACCGAGACCTGGGACAACGGCAAGGCAGTGCGCGAAACCCTGAACGCCGACGTGCCGCTGGCCGCCGACCACTTCCGTTACTACGCCGGTTGCATCCGCGCTCAGGAAGGCAGCGCCGCCGAAATCGACGGCAACACCGTGGCCTATCACATCCACGAACCGCTGGGCGTGGTCGGGCAGATCATCCCGTGGAACTTCCCGCTGCTGATGGCCGCCTGGAAACTCGCGCCAGCCCTGGCTGCCGGTAACTGCATCGTGCTCAAACCTGCCGAGCAAACGCCACTGAGCATCACCGTGCTGATGGAACTGATCGGCGACCTGCTGCCACCAGGCGTGCTCAACGTGGTGCAAGGGTTCGGCAAGGAAGCGGGCGAAGCGCTGGCCACCAGCAAGCGCATCGCCAAGATTGCCTTCACTGGCTCCACCCCAGTGGGCTCGCACATCATGAAATGTGCGGCCGAAAACATCATTCCGTCCACCGTTGAACTGGGCGGCAAGTCGCCGAATATCTTCTTCGAAGACATCATGCAGGCCGAGCCGACCTTTATTGAAAAGGCCGCTGAAGGCCTGGTACTGGCGTTCTTCAACCAGGGCGAAGTCTGCACCTGCCCGTCGCGCGCCCTGATTCAGGAATCGATCTACGACGAATTCATGAAAGTGGTGATGAAAAAGGTCGAGTCGATCAAGCGCGGCGACCCGCTGGACACCGACACCATGGTCGGCGCCCAAGCCTCCGAGCAGCAATTCGACAAAATCCTGTCCTACCTTGAAATCGCCAAGAAAGAAGGCGCGCAACTGCTCACCGGCGGTGCTGTGGCCAAGCTCGAAGGCGATCTGGCAACCGGCTATTACATCCAGCCGACCCTGCTCAAGGGCACCAACAAAATGCGCGTGTTCCAGGAAGAAATCTTTGGCCCAGTGGTCAGCATCACCACCTTCAAGGACGAAGCCGAAGCCCTGGCGATTGCCAACGACACCGAGTTTGGCCTGGGTGCCGGCCTGTGGACCCGCGACATCAACCGCGCCTACCGCATGGGCCGGGCGATCAAGGCCGGTCGCGTGTGGACCAACTGCTATCACCTGTACCCGGCCCACGCCGCGTTCGGGGGTTACAAAAAATCCGGTGTTGGCCGTGAAACCCACAAAATGATGCTCGACCACTACCAGCAGACCAAAAACCTGCTGGTGAGCTACGACATCAACCCGCTGGGCTTCTTCTAACCCCACCCATCCCTTTGTGGGAGCGGGCTTGCTCGCGATTGGATCGCTGCGGTGTTACTGAACCACGGCAGCGCCCGCATCGCGAGCAAGCCCGCCCCACAGAGGGGCTCCTGGCGCTCTACCCCGGGCCTTTGGCCCAGCTCTTGCTTTACTCCCTGTCATATTTTCTCAAACTATAAAAGAACAGGTGAATTCCCATGCCTAGCGAACCTACTGCCGTCCCGGCGGCGTCCTCTGTCGACTTTGAAAAGGTCGGCAGCGAATATTTCCAACAACGCGAACTGAAAAAAGGCGCCGCCGGCTGGGTCCTGCTGGTGGGCCTGGGCGTGGCCTATGTGATTTCCGGCGACTACGCCGGCTGGAACTTCGGCCTGGCCCAGGGCGGATGGGGCGGGATGTTTATCGCCACATTGCTGATGGCCACCATGTACCTGTGCATGTGCTTCTCCCTGGCCGAACTGTCGTCGATGATCCCCACCGCTGGCGGCGGCTACGGCTTTGCCCGCAGCGCTTTCGGCCCCTGGGGCGGGTTTCTGACCGGCACCGCGATCCTTATCGAATACGCCATCGCACCTGCCGCCATTGCTGTCTTTATTGGCGCCTATTGTGAATCGTTGTTCGGTATTGGCGGCTGGATGATTTATCTGGCGTTCTACATCATCTTTATCGGCATCCATATCTTCGGCGTCGGTGAAGCGCTCAAACTGATGTTTATCATCACCGCCGTGGCCGCCATTGCCCTGGGCGTGTTTCTGGTGGCGATGGTGCCGCACTTCAGCGTCGCCAACCTGCTGGATATCCCGGTCACAGAAGCCAAGGGCGCCAGCGCCTTCCTGCCGTTCGGTTATGTCGGTGTATGGGCAGCCATCCCTTATGCGATCTGGTTTTTCCTCGCAGTAGAAGGCGTGCCACTGGCCGCCGAAGAAACCAAAAACCCCAAGCGCGACCTGCCGCGCGGCCTGATCGGCGCCATGCTGGTGCTGGTCACCTTCGCCTTGCTGATTCTGGTCATCGGCCCGGGCGGCGCCGGTGCGCACCACTTGATGGCATCGGGCAACCCGCTGGTTGAAGCATTGAGCAAAGCCTACGGCGGCTCGACCTGGATGGGCGGCTTTGTAAATCTGGTGGGCCTGGCCGGTTTGATCGCCAGCTTCTTCTCGATTATTTACGCCTACTCGCGTCAGATCTTCGCCTTGTCCCGTGCAGGCTACTTGCCGCGCAAACTGTCCGAAACCAACAAGAGCAAGGCGCCGGTACTGGCCTTGATCATCCCCGGCATTATCGGTTTTGGCCTGTCGTTGACCGGCCAGGGCGACTTGCTGATTCTGGTAGCAGTGTTTGGCGCGACAATCTCCTACGTACTGATGATGGCCGCGCATATCACCCTGCGTATCCGTCGCCCCAAAATGGAGCGCCCGTATCGGACACCGGGCGGTATTTTCACTTCAGGCATCGCTTTGGTGCTCGCTTGCGTCGCAGTAGTGGCCGGCTTCCTGGTGGACCCGCGCGTGGTAATTGGCGCTGCGGTGATCTATGGAGTATTAATTGCTTACTTCGCTTTCTACAGTCGGCACCACTTGGTGGCCGGTACGCCGGAAGAGGAATTCGCGGCTATTCAACAGGCCGAAAAGGCCTTGCACTAACCGCTGAGAATCCCGCCAGGCGCTCTGCGCCTGGCGTTATGGAGCACCCTGAATGGCAACTTTCTCTCATGCGGTTGGCACCCAGACCTACCGTTTCGACAGCCTTAAAGACGTCATGGCCAAGGCCAGCCCGGCACGTTCCGGGGACTTTCTGGCTGGCGTGGCAGCACTCAACGACGGTGAACGAGTGGCCGCGCAAATGGCGCTGGCTGACATCCCGCTCTCGTATTTCCTGCAAGAAGTGCTGATCCCTTACGAGTCCGATGAAGTCACCCGGCTGATTATCGACACCCACGACCCTCAGGCTTTCGCCACCGTCAGCCACCTCACGGTGGGCGGCTTTCGTGACTGGCTGCTCAGCGACGCCGCCGATGAGCACAGCCTGCGCACCCTCGCGCCGGGCCTGACGCCCGAAATGGCAGCGGCCGTGTCCAAGATCATGCGCGTGCAAGACCTGATTCTGGTGGCGCAAAAGATCCGCGTCATCACCCAGTTTCGCGGCACCATGGGCCTGCGCGGCCGGCTTTCGACGCGTCTGCAACCCAACCACCCCACTGACGACCCCGCGGGTATCGCCGCGAGCATTCTCGACGGTCTGCTGTACGGTAACGGCGACGCCATGATCGGCATCAACCCGGCCACCGATAGCATCGCTTCGATATGCGATTTGCTGAACATGCTGGACGCTATCATCCAGCGCTATGAAATCCCCACCCAGTCCTGCGTGCTGACCCACGTCACCACCTCGATCGAAGCGATCAATCGCGGCGTACCGCTGGACCTGGTGTTTCAGTCCATTGCCGGTACCGAAGCGGCCAACGCCAGTTTCGGCATCAACCTGAATGTATTGCAGGAAGGCTATGACGCGGGCTTGAGCCTCAATCGCGGCACGCTGGGCAATAACCTGATGTATTTCGAAACTGGCCAGGGCAGCGCGCTATCGGCCAACGCCCATTTCGGCGTGGACCAGCAAACCTGCGAAACCCGGGCCTACGCCGTGGCGCGGCACTTCAAGCCGTTTCTGGTCAACACCGTGGTCGGTTTTATCGGCCCCGAGTACCTGTACAACGGCAAGCAAATCATCCGCGCCGGCCTTGAAGACCACTTCTGCGGCAAGCTACTGGGCGTGCCCATGGGTTGCGACATCTGCTACACCAACCACGCCGAAGCGGACCAGGACGATATGGACAACCTGCTGACGCTGCTGGGCGTGGCGGGTATCAACTTCATCATGGGCATTCCGGGCTCGGACGACATCATGCTCAACTACCAGACCACCTCATTCCATGACGCGCTGTATGCGCGCAAAACCCTGGGCCTCAAACCCGCGCCAGAGTTTGAACAATGGCTGAGCAAGGTCGGCATCTTTACCCAGGCCGATGGCCGGATCGAGTTCGGCCATCAACTGCCGCCCGCGTTTCGCCAGGCGCTGGCTCATTTGGGAGGGCGCTGAACATGGCCAACACCCCGACAGACAACCTCAACCCATGGCTGGAGCTACGCCGCCTGACCCCGGCACGCATCGCCCTGGGCCGCACCGGCACCAGCATGCCGACCCAGGCCCAGCTCGACTTTCAGTTTGCCCATGCCCAGGCCCGGGATGCAGTGCATTTGCCGTTTGATCACCCGGGCTTGAGCGCGCAGCTAACCGAGCGCGGCCGCGAAAGCCTGTTGCTGCACAGCGCCGCGGCTGACCGCCACAGCTACCTGCAACGCCCGGACCTGGGGCGCAAGCTTAATGAAGGCTCTGCGCAGCAACTGCGCGACTATGCCCTGGCCAACCCCGGTGGCATCGATGTTGCCGTGGTGGTCGCTGACGGTTTGTCGGCCCTGGCCGTTCATCGCCACACCCTGCCCTTTTTAGCACGTATGGAAGAGCACACAGCGACTGAAGGCTGGTCGTTGTCGCCGGTCATTCTGGTGGAACAGGGCCGTGTCGCGGTGGCCGACGAAATCGGCGAACTGCTGGGCGCGCGCATGGTAGTAATGCTGATTGGCGAGCGCCCGGGCCTCAGTTCACCTGACAGCCTGGGGCTGTATTTTACCTACGCGCCCAAGGTCGGCCTGACCGATGCGTATCGCAACTGCATCTCCAATGTGCGGCTCGAAGGCCTGAGTTACGGCATGGCCGCTCATCGGCTGGCATACCTGATGCGCGAAGCCTGCCGCCGGCAATTGTCGGGGGTTAACCTCAAGGACGAAGCCCAGGTACAAACCCTGGACGTGGGCGCCCCCAGCGAGAATTTCCTGCTCAAGGGCGATTAGCTACTGTGGGAGTCGGGCTAGCCCGCGATGGTATCACTGAGATTGCCAGCGAGACCGAGTCGCCTGCATCGCTGGCAAGCCAGGCTCCCACATGTTCACGCCGTTATTAACGGTAAATTGAGTGCTCTGTCGCCATCAATACACGCTTCGCTACAAACTCAATCAGCAGAATTCGTCTCAATCCGTATAATCCGATTCTTTAAAAAAGTACGAAAAAACTACATCCTCTGTAGTTAACTACTCTTTCCTCCCCGCACAGACCTGCAGAGCCGGGTCATCAACACAGGTGCTTTACATGGATTTCAACCCGATCGACATTATCCTGCACCTCGATGTGTACCTCGACATGCTGGTGAACAATTACGGGCCATGGATCTACGCCATCCTGTTTCTGGTGATTTTTTGTGAAACCGGCCTGGTGGTCATGCCATTTTTGCCGGGTGACTCGCTGCTCTTTATCGCGGGCGCGGTAGCCGCTGGTGGCGGTATGGACCCTGTCCTGCTCGCAGGTTTGCTGATGCTGGCTGCAATCCTGGGTGACAGTACCAACTATGTCATCGGACGAACGGCAGGCGAACGCTTGTTCAGTAACCCCGACTCGAAAATCTTCCGCCGCGATTACCTGGAAAAAACCCACGACTTCTACGAACGTCATGGCGGTAAAACCGTGACCATGGCGCGCTTCCTGCCGATCTTCCGCACCTTCGCTCCATTTGTTGCCGGTGTGGCCCGCATGTTCTACCCGCGCTTCTTTATGTTCAGCGTGTTCGGCACCATCCTGTGGGTCGGCGGCCTGGTAACCCTGGGTTACTTCTTCGGTAACGTGCCGTTTATCAAGTCCAATCTGTCGTTGCTGGTGGTAGGCATCATCCTGCTGTCGCTGGTGCCGATGATTATTGGCGTTATCCGCAGCCGCATGGGCCGCACTCCAGCCAAAGCCAAAGCCTGAAAGGGACCGACCAGCATGTGGTCTCTGAGTGAATGGCGGCGCCAGCGGATTCTGGCGCAGCACCCGGTAGCCGCTGACGTGTGGCACAACGTGCGCCAGCACCTGAGCATTCTCGACGGGCTGACTGACGAGCAGGACAAATGGCTGCGTGACAGCAGCGTTTTGTTCCTGCAAGACAAGCACCTGACTCCCATGCCCGGGGTTGAACTGAGCGAAGAGGGCCGGCTGTTGCTGGCCGCTCAGGCGCAACTGCCGCTGCTCAATCTGGGTGATCTGGACTGGTACCAGGGCTTTCACGAAATCGTGCTCTACCCCGACGATTTCATCAGCCCTCAGCGCCATCGCGACTCCAGCGGAGTCGAGCACGAATGGGAAGGCCATCACAGCGGTGAAGCCTGGCAACATGGCCCCGTAGTACTGGCCTGGCCAGGTGTGCTGAGCAGCGGCGGCTGGGAAGGTTACAACCTGGTGATCCACGAACTGGCGCACAAGCTGGACATGCTCAATGGCGCCGCCAATGGCATGCCGCCCTTGCACAGCGGCATGCATGTCACAGACTGGACCCAGGCCATGCAACAGGCCTACGACCATCTCAATCACTACCTTGACCACCACAACCCCGACCACGCGCCCATCGACCCCTATGCGGCGGAAAATCCGGCGGAGTTCTTTGCGGTCACCAGCGAGTACTTTTTCAGCGCGCCAGACCTGTTAAATCATGCCTACCCGCTGGTTTATCAACAACTCAGCCTGTTTTACCGCCAGGACACGCTTGCCCGCCTCAAACAACTGCAAAGTGAACACCCCGAATACCGTGCACAGCACTGATCGGCCAAGGGTGACGCGGTTACAGGAATACGCCTATAATCGCCGCCACTTTTTGGCCAAATCGGCCAAGTAAACTGGCCTATACACGGGGGCACCGCCCAATGAGCTACAGCAAGATTCCGGCTGGCAAAGACCTGCCGAATGACATCTACGTCGCTATCGAGATTCCGGCTAACCACGCGCCGATCAAATATGAAATCGACAAAGACAGCGATTGCCTGTTCGTTGACCGCTTCATGGCCACCCCGATGTTCTACCCGGCCAACTACGGTTTTATCCCTAACACCCTGGCTGACGACGGCGACCCGCTGGACGTGCTGGTGGTTACCCCTTACCCGGTAGCTCCAGGTTCGGTTATCCGTGCCCGCCCGGTTGGCATCCTGCACATGACTGACGACGGCGGCGGCGATGCCAAAGTAGTTGCAGTGCCTCACGACAAGCTGTCCCAGCTGTACGTTGACGTGAAAGAGTACACCGACCTGCCACCTCTGCTGATCCAGCAGATCCAGCACTTCTTCGAGAACTACAAAGATCTCGAAAAAGGCAAATGGGTGAAAATCGAAGGTTGGGGCGACGCAGAAGCCGCCCGTGCCGAGATCACCAAATCGGTTGCTGCCTACAAAGGCTAAGTAACCTGTTAAAAAAACCCCGGTTCGCCGGGGTTTTTTTATGCCTGCATAAACGTAAAAACACAGCCTGTTTACGGCATTTAAAATGTCCATCTTATATGCGTAGGAAAATTCTCTGTAAGCATAAGATTTATCTGATTTTATCGCTTTTTTTTGAACGCTTAGTTTATTTAAACGGGCCAGCCTTGCCCGTAGACTCTGTATTCATGAATACATCCGGTGATCGCCTGAAAGCCCTCCTGCGGGAGTGCCACTTAACCGCTTCGGACTTCGCAGCCAATCGCCGCGTTACGCCGCAGCACGTCAACAACTGGTTCAAACGGGGCATCCCTATGGCTCGCCTGGACGAAATTGCCGAGCTGTTGTGCGTCAACAGCCGCTGGTTGCGAACGGGTGAAGGAATCAAACACCCGGGCCTGGCCACTAGCAACGACGATACACCGCCTGCACAAACGCCGGGGCAGCATAAACCGGCTACCTCCCACGATGTTGATCTGCCCTTCTACAACGAAGCCTTGCACCCCGATGGTTCCGGAAAAACCCAGGTAGTCAAAATCCCTGACTGCACGGTGCGTCTGAGCGGCGCGGTGCTGCAGACCCTGGACGTGAGCCCCGACCAGGCCATTTGTGCACCCATGATCGGCAACAGCATGGCCCACAGAATCCAGGACGGCTCCACTGTCGCCATCGACCGCAGCCTGACCCAGATCGTCGATGGTGAAATCTACGCCCTCGAACAGGACGGCATGCTGCGTATCAAATACCTCTATCGCCTGCCCAACAACGGCCTGCGCCTGCGCAGCCAAAATCCGCTGGAATATCCCGACGAACTGCTCAACGCTGCCGAAGTGCATGCACAGCAAATACGCATCCTGGGCTGGGTATTCTGGTGGTCCACGCTCAACCACCGACGCCCGCCAGTGCCATACAAACTGGAAGAGTCGTGTTGAGAGCAGGTCTGGCTATGGGAAAAATGCTTAAACCCCAGTATCATGCGCCGCACTTGTGCATCGCCCTCGCTTAGACGCGAGCTGCAATGCAGGGTCTGGCAGCAAAGAGCCGCCACGCCCCACACTCAGCCCTGATGTGCTGAATGTCCCGATTGAAGGCGAGTACGGTTTACCAAAAATAAGCCAAACCCGCCCCCGAGAAGCCGGCCACAAGCCGGCTTTTTAATGCCTGAAATCCACGTATAGCAAGGCCTTAAGATGATCGCCGCATCTGACCCCCACTCTGACCCCCACTACCGCGCGGTGCTGGCCTCATCTGGTTCCATCTGAACAAAGCCGGGGAAATTCTGATCATGTGCATATCTTTCAATGGGCTTTACTCGCTGCTTATTGAAACGGACTAGGTTCCAGAATGAAGCTGAGCAGAATGAAGGTGGTTAGCGAACTGTGTCGCCTGGCCAACAAGCCCGAAGCAACGCCAAGGGCACGCCTGATTTGCATTAGGCGCATATGCCGGATCTACGCGGGCGATTTGGCATGGATCGAGGAGAGCCGGACAAATTATCGACGGGCCAGCACGATCGCCAAGCAAGGCCTCCCGTTTACAGCTCGTAAAGTGGAGATGCTCGACCTGGCCGCCGACCTGAATCTGAAGGTCGAAGAGCAGGCGATGCTAGAAGCCTTGGCCAACTATGCCTGGGACACTATGGTCGGTGAGCATGGCACCATCGAAGCATTTGGCTTTGATGCGCTATGCGATGTGCTCAACGTAAACCCGACCCGCCGTGCCGAGTATCAAAGTGCTGCCAGCCTGGCGGAGCTGGTGCTTGCTGGCGCCGAGGATTGCGCTGATAGTTACAGGGCCCTCCCGACTCCCGCCGGGCTGGGCCCCTTGCACCTGGCTTGCATGTGCTTGAATCAACAGTGCCTCACAATGCGGCCAAACCTAACCGTGTGCTGACCGCTCCGAAGCAATCTTTAAATGCGCCGGGTGGCCTGCCAATCGTTCTTGTCCCAAGATTGGTGAGTGCTCATGGTGACCTGCAGGCTCATCTGAACGAAGCGGCCGAGCGCGTCGATGGGAGCGCTCAAGGGCATCCCGACCGATTCGATCACCAACGGCGCATACCGCCGGCCTTTGTAGACCATCGCAATCATGCACGGGCTAAACGAGGGCAGCATGGCATCCAGCAACCCTTTTTCGCCGGACAGGAAGCTGAGGGCGCCCGTTAGCATCGTGCCCTCTGGCGCCAGTTTCTGAGGGTGAGCCCAATTCATGAACTGTTCCATTGGTCTTTCAACCTCGGCAGTAGGATCGCGCCAGGCACGGAAAAGCAGTGTGACGCTGATCTTGTGTGGCGCTGACCCGCTAAAAATCTGGGTCGAATTCAGCTTTGTCATCCCGGTGCGGCCTCGAGCTTCGTCGATGTTGGCGCCGGCCGACTTGATCTTGTCGCCAATATCACTGCCAACTGCGCGACCCGCTGCATTCCCAATGGACTCGATAAGCGGTTTCAACGCGCCAGACTGGAGCATGCCCATCAACGCCGGGGCTCTGCTCTCGGGGCCAGAGCCTTCAAACGGTGACTGCCAGTTAAACGACATCTGTATATCGGCTTCGTCGGTCAATGCTGCCTTGACCACGATGTCATCGACCATACGTCCGAGATGATCCACCTCATAAAACTTGGCGACCAGGTGCGGATTCAGCCCGTCCCAAATGGAAGTCATCTCGTTCATCAAATTTATCGATGCCGAGGCGGCACCCGTTCCTGTAACTACTGACATTTTCGTATCCCTGTAAAAATCGGTCATATGCAGGGCCGCTAGTTTCGCGGAGCCTGGCTTGCAGCCCTATGCGGTGGTTGAGTCGCATTGTCGAGGGCGCTAGGCGAGCCGTCTGGGCTGGTTTTCCAGCAAAACCAATCTCGCTCAATTTGGCTAGATTTGGCCCGATTTGGCTAAATCAGTACGAATTAACCGAAATAAGAAAATTCAGCTCAGGGCCTTCGACACCGGTTGCCACCATGTCTAAAACCAACCAAGGAATAGACATGAACAACACGAACATCACCCCGGAACAACGTGAAGAACTGCTGGCTCACGCAAAATTGGCTGATTTGGTTACGACAACTGATATCGAAGAGTTTTCAAAGCTGGCTACCGAAGCCGACGGTCTTTTTGCAGAGTTCAGGCGTGCCCGCATGAATGCCCGTTGGCTGGCAGCTATCAGAACGCATGGCAGCCACGAAAATGCATTGCAGGTAGAAAAACAGCGTCGTGATTACGCACTGAGCCAGGTTAATCAAATGTCCGCAGCTACAAGCGACATTCGGAAAGCGCGTGACGCCATGACTTACGGTGTGGGCGGAAACAAACTGAACGATGTGTTCAAACAGATCAAAGACGCTGACTCAGAGGCTAGCGACCTTCGAGTGATCGCCAACAATATGCGCAGTACGCGCAATGCAAAAGTTGCCGCCCTCATTGAGGACGACATTCCAGAGGAGACGGCCCTGTCAGTGGCTAAGCCCTCTTTGGCTGACATTGCGGCGAAACTCGATGAAGCCAAAGCAATACCTGAAAAGGTTTCTGCGCTGAGAGCGGTCGTCAGCTCTTACGAGGCCAAGGTGAACTACCTCTATCCGCTCCCCGCCATTGAGTAACGCACTCGTTGCTGACGCAGCCCCATAGCGGGCTGCTGTTTTACTCAACAGGAAGGGAGAGCACCTTGAACACTGCAAAAATATCGACTCCGAAACGAGTGCCGGGAAAGAAGAATATTCGCCCAAGCGTGGCAACCTTGAGGGGGTATTGGCTTGATCTGCGGGCGGCGGCTGAAAGTGGCGACTATTTGGCCAAGGCCCTGCTCATTGCTCTATCAGAAGGCCGACTGCTGATGCCAGAGCATTACAGCCAGGTGAAACCATGACCGCAGCAAATGTTATCCCGTCTAAAGACGAGCAAATCGCCTTAGTCCAGGCCATCGGTCTACGTTTGCGTGAGGCTCGCCTAGCTGCAGGTTTCAGCCAGCTCAACGCCGCCAAGCACCTCGGTTATGCCAATTCCAGCAAGCTCGCCAAGATCGAACGCGGCCTGCACTCCAGCCAGATACCGGTATGGATGCTCAAGAGAGCCGCCGGCGTCTACGGCGTCTCCGTCGATTACTTACTGTGCACTAGCGATCGTATGCAGGGCGACGGGATGCCGAGCGCTGTGATGGAGGAAATGATTGAGGCCATGAAAGCTGAGTGGGCCCGCATGACTAACCGTGACGTTATTGCTGTGCAAGCGATTCTGGGGCGCACTGCACTTCTTGAGGGGGCTTTGACAGACGTTGAAATGGCGACCCAGGAGGCGTTAGAGGCTCTTGCTCGGATTGAGATCCTTAACCCTTATGGGTGGCGCAAGTTGCGTGGAGGCACGCGCCTGCTGAGCGCCGTAGAGCGGGCTGTTGCTGCTGCGAAGCATGGCCAGCGGCGCACCAAAGAGCCACGGCGAGCATTTGCGTAATGGCCCAGGCACCCAAGCTAACCCCAAACCAGTGGGAAGAGGTTCGCGACGCATGGGAACAAGACCCGCGCGACGGTTACACTTGGTTGGTCAAAGAACTGGGGCTATCTGTATCAGCCCCTGGCGTTCGCAAGACAGCCGCAAAGCAGGGGTGGGAGAAACGAAAAGCATCCGGCAAGAACCCAGCCGGCGTTGAATACGTAGGCGCTCCGAAGGCAAAGCAAGGTACTGGGCCGAAGCTCGTTAGCGAAACCATAGAAACCATGGGAGAAACCATCAGCGAAACCATGGCTAGTGGCTCGAAAAACAAGGCAAAGGCCAATGCTGGCGGGGGTAACGGCAAGTTTGATGGAGATGTAGAGCGGGCGGGGAAAGGATCGCTAGCGCCGGAATCGGAGGCCAACGCGCGCGCACGCGAGGGAGAAACCATCGAGGGGGTGATTTATGACGCTGCCGGGGGCTATATTTTTGACGATACGGCCCTGCACGGATTGTTCCCTTCCGACGGGCCAGGCAAGTACAGGCCCAAGTATGCCGAGCTGGCCTACAAGCTGGCGCAACTCGGCATTCCGCATCAGCAGATAGCTGGGATTCTCGAAATATCGGAGAGCACGTTCTATGAATGGCAGGGGTGCCACGCCGGCTTCAAAACTGCCCTCAAGGCCGGTATGGCTCTAGCGGATGCTAACGTGGCCAACTCCGTTTACCGTGGCGCCGTCGGCTATTCGCACAATCACGAGGAAATCAAAGTGATTGGTGAGGAGGTCGTCCGGGTGCCCACAATGAAGCATTACCCACCCAACCCACACTTGGCCACCTTTTGGCTCAAAAACCGCCAGCCTGAGTTGTGGAAAGAGAAGGTCGAGATCATCGAGAAGCCGACCATTGCTCTGGTGGACAAGGAGGCCATGCGGGATATGTACCAGGCCGTGCTTGAGGAGGCTGCGACGATTCAGGCGCGCATGAGCGGGCGCGCCGAGCGCTTGGGCCTTGTGATGGATGCCGAGCTGGACGACGACTGATGGCCCCGTTTTGAGCCACGCAGTGCAAGGCCCGCTGGCCGACGGGAGTGAATCCGATTCACACCCTTGATCCGCAGACAGCGACCACTCCAAGCGCATTTACACCTGGCGAAGCACTTCGTTTGCGGCCAAGGCCTTTGTTGATCATTGCAAAGCGCCCAAAACCTGCCCCGTTGAGATGACGGGTCAGGTCGGCAGATGAAAGTCATATCGTTCGGTTGGGTGGGCATTTCGCCTACCCTGGATCAGCAGGCCGCTACCACCCCAATACATCATCACCTGGCGACGCGCTTCGATTGTAGCCAAGGCCGTTACCGATCAATGCAAAGCGTCGCGTCCTGCAGGGTGTAACGATTCGTTGCCCCCCCTCGACCCCCAAACAACGCTGATCCCGAGCGCTTCCGCCCCGACACCCAGGCAAACCACTACCCCGAAACAGGGGAGTGGAGTCCATGCGCGGGACGACAATGTCTATGCGGTGGCCCACGACTCCAACAGCACTCGGTTCTGGCTATTGGCGAACTGATCTCTGATATAAGGAGGCCGGGGCAAAGTGCCACCAACATCCAGTTAACACCATCAAGGATTGAGATCATGTTCAAAGCTATAAGCGGAACTCTCATTGCAGGCGTATTTTTAGCGCTATCGGCCTCGCTTTCTTTCGCAGCCGAGCCGGAGGACTACATCCGCAAGGACGTGTCTGGCGTCTATTCCGTCATCATGTTCGGGGCTGGACAGGGGCGTCAGGCACCAATGCGGATCGATTACGCTGACGGCGACAACTTGGTGATGGAGCAGGGCGGAAAGAGCAACATGATGCCAATCCACTCGACGGATCCAGCTAATGGCACTGTCAATCTGCTGGATGACTCCGGTAGTTTGACCACGCTATCCGTTCGCTTTGGGCAAGGCACCATGACCACGGCGAGCGGGGTGAAAATACACCTAAGCTTTATTCGCAAGCTTACCGACATGGACTACGCGGCGATCGGCAAGACGGTCGCGCCCGTCGCAGCACGGCAGCAGGTAGCTCCCGCATCGGAGCCGCAGCCAGAGGTCGTCACCGCTCAGCCAGCGTCAACCAAGAAGGCGAGCCCTCCGATAGCGGCAAGCTTCAACTGTGCCAAGGCTTCCACCGCCGTTGAGGGGATGATTTGCGGCAATGAAGAGCTGGCGGCGCTGGATGTCCGGGTGGCTGCAGCCTACAAGGCGCTGCGCTCCAGTGCGGAAGACAAGGAAGGGGTCAAGAAGGATCAACAGGCCTGGCTAAAAGAGCGAAATGCTTGTCGCTCGACAGAGTGTCTCGTGGCCTCCTATAGCGACCGCGCTCAGGACATGGAAAACACCCTGGCTTACCTGTCTAAGCCGGCCGAGTACCGGTAGGCGGTATAGCGGTTGCCTTGCCGCCGAAGGCCGAACAACCTTGGAACAAGGTGTAGTGAGTACACAAGCCCTAAAGGCTTGGGGTGGGGCTTGCGCACTCATTTGCTCCACCCGCACGCTGAAGATAGACACATTCAGCGCGGGGGAGGCTTTCATGCCATTCGCGATACTAAGAACAAAAAAGCTGAAGAGCATGGCCGGGGTTTTCGGATCTGGCCGCCACACATTCCGGGAGATCCCCACCTTAAACTCTAATGGCTCACCGAATCAGCATCTGATCGGTGCCAAGAGCGCTGGGGAATTGGCGGATGCTGTACGCGCCAAG
This sequence comes from Pseudomonas sp. B414, assembly GCF_055408445.1. Lineage (NCBI taxonomy): Bacteria > Pseudomonadati > Pseudomonadota > Gammaproteobacteria > Pseudomonadales > Pseudomonadaceae > Pseudomonas > Pseudomonas sp. B414. The sequence continues at coordinate 23,976 of NZ_JBUZTQ010000013.1, forward strand.
CTACCAGAGAAGCGCCGAAGGGATGCTGTTCTGTGCATCGAATACCTGATGACGGCCAGCCCTGAAGCATTTGCCAGACATGGCGGCCACCTCGACGACAGTGGCAGGCTTCCCAGTACCAGAGCAGGCTACTTTGACCGAGCCATGGCTTGGCTGAAGGCACGGCACGGTGGACAGAACATCGTCTGCGCCACCATTCACCTCGATGAGCGAACGCCGCACCTGGTGGCCTACATCGTGCCTGTCACCCGGGATGGACGACTCTCTGCCCGAGAGTATCTCGGCGGCGCGGCCAAGCTCCGAAAGATGCAAACCGACTTCCACCAGCAATGTGGCAAGCCCCTCGGCCTGAAGCGGGGCATTGAGGGCTCGAAAGCCACCCACCAGAGCGTCAGTCGCTACTACCAAGGTCTGGAGGCGGCTGCGACCGTGCCAACACTGACCCGATCCGACTGCGCCGCAGCTGCAACGGGGATCTGGACGGCTAACTTCCGTGCGGTGAAGGCCGCTGCCGAGACGGCCACGGTGATGCGTGCCCAAGAGCGAGTAACCACCAAAGCCCTGGCGGATCGGCGGGCCGCACTTGATCAACAGGACTCCGAGCTAAAGCATAAGCGCCGCGCCTTGGATAACCTCGAGGCCAGGCTAGAAGCCCAAGTTGATCAGTTGGGCGAGTTCGACCGAGAGCTGGCAAAGGCCCAGGCAACAGCAGAGAAAGCCAATCGGGAGGCCGAGACAGCGCGGAAGCGGGCCGACGGGCTTGCTCAAAAACTCAAGGCGCTGAGTCGGCATCTTGGGCTGGAAGAGTTCATGCCATGACGGTTTCACGCCTGGCTGCCAAGGGCGTTATTTCCCAACCTGCATTGCAGGATGGCGCAAATCGGGGGCCATCTCTCCGTCACAATAGGGTGTAGATAAAGTGGCACGCTCTATTCACCTCCCGTAAGGCGTAGCCTCATTGTTTAGTGACACTCAAAGTGATACGTTATTAAGGTAACGCCTAAACTGATACAGGGAGAGTAACCGCCATGTTCATTCGCGCATACCTTCGCGCCTCCACCGCCGGCCAGGACGCGACACGCGCCAGTGGCGCCCTAGAACGGTTTGCGGCCGAGCATAGCCAGCGGATCGCTTGCGAATACGTAGAGAACGAGAGCGGCGCCAAAGCAGATCGGCCAGAGCTGCTGCGCCTGCTGGCCGACGCACGAGCAGGTGACGTGCTGCTGGTGGAGAGTATTGACCGGTTGTCACGGCTGCCAGAAAGCGACTGGAAGCGTCTCAAGGCGGCGATTGATTCCAGGGGCTTGCGCATTGTCGCGCTCGATCTGCCGACCAGCCATCAAGGCATCAAAGACAGCGGTGGCGACGAATTCACCAACCGCATGCTGGGCGCCATCAACTCAATGCTGGTGGAAATGATGGCCGCAATCGCACGCAAGGATTACGAGCAGCGCCGGGAGCGACAAGCGCAGGGCATTTCAAAGGCTAAAGCCGATGGCGCCTATAAGGGCCGCCCAGCGGACGATGACCTGCATAAGCGCGTGCGCGAACTGCTCGCCGCAGGCTTGGGGGTTCGAGCGGCAGCAAGGCATGCTCAATGCTCAACTACCACGGTGATGAGAATTCGCGATCAGTTGACCGAGCACATGTGAAACCGTGCAGTTGTCTTCGTATACTTCATTTTAGCGCCACGCCCGGCAGCATTGCGCTACCGGGCGTCTTTTCCGGTCAGACGGCGCCGCTGTAGGCGCCAGTGACGATATGAGCAATCCGGCGATCCTCAATGTCGCGCGGAATGTTTGCAGGGGCTGCGGGGGTCGCGGACTGGCGCCGGCCAGGGCTTCCCATAGGCGTCGGCTCAACTTCTGGCGCTTCGGCGATCGCTGCGACAGCAGGTGCTGTCGGTATCGAGACGGCAGGAGCAGAGGGAACAGCCGTCATGGCTGACGGGGCCCTGCCAGAGGCGAACGAGACCGGGGCGCTGGCCGTTGGTGCCTGGGCAACCTTGGCGCCGGCGAATAGAGTGGCCACCATGCCACCGCTGGACTGAGGCCCACTCTCCAGCTTGGCCCCGCCATCGAGCGCTCCAAACGGGTTGCCGGGCGAGGCCGGAACAGACGGGACAGAATCAGTGCCTCTCTCGAGGGCGGCGAAAGGATTGTTCGCCGAACTTGCTGCCGGGATTTCCTTAGCCCCCAATGCTGCAAAAGGATTGCCCGGTGAAGAGGTGATCGCCTGGCCGCTACCAACCTCCGATGGCGAGAGAGAGTTGCCAGCCGGGAGACCATGGCTAGCAGGAGATGGCGCGCTCGCAACAACTACCGGCACGCTCTTCCTGGCCGTATCGACACCTGCATAGGTGTTGGCCGGCGGCCCGATAAGCGTAGCCGCCATCGGCTGATCAGGTGCGGAGGCGGGAGACTGGGCCGCCGAAGCGGTCATCTCTGCCGGGGCTGCAGCGGCCTGATTCCTGGCCAGCAAATGAGATCTAGCGTCCTCGGCATATGAATCCCCTGCACGCATACGCTCGCCCATTACCTTGTAGGCGTCCTTAGCTGATCTGCTGCCGTCGCCGTATAGATCCTTGTTTCCGGCAATGACTTGCTCGACCCGGGCCCGCCCCTTTTCGCTGTTAACGCCCTGCATGAGTGACTGGCGAACATCCATGTCGGCACTCATGCCGCTCAGCATCTTCTTCGCGTCGCCGCCACCCAGATTGTGAAATGCATACACGTTCGCATCGTCGTCGCGCCCACCATACTTGCGACCTTGATCGATGTTTTCCTTCGTGAACTCGGCCAGCATCGCGGCTTGTATCTTGGGATCGTTTCGATACTTGGCCGCTTGCTCTGTATTCAGCTTGCCCGCTCCCTCAACCCCATATTTGGCCCCGTGCTTGTTTATTGAGTCAGTCCAAGTACCGTCGAGAAACTGTCCATAGCCGTGGGCGCTTGAAATTTTTGTGCCGTCTCGCCGGGTAGGTGTAGCGCCTGCATCGAAGTTGCTTTCATATTTTGCAATCTTCGCCAGAACTCCCGGATCAACGCCGGCCGCTTCCGAAGCGCCAACAAGGTCGTCCTTCGCGCCAGCCCAGTTGTTATCCGCGCGGAGGCTACTCACCTTATTGTCTGCCGCGTTCCTTGCAGTTCTGAAAGCACCGGCGACGGCAGTAACTCCAGTGGCATCTGCAATCCTGCCTGCTCCAGATTTAACTGCGTCCCTGGCACTGACCGCGACATCGGTAACTTTGCTCCAAGCACTGGTTACTGCCTCACCAGCCCCGCCAACAATCTCGCTTGCTCTGGTGCCGACCGTCTCGTAGACCTTATCCAAATCTACGCCGGTCTTTTCCTTGAGCCAGTCCTTGGCTGACCCAGCCAGGCCGGAAAGCGCTTCCCATCCTTTCGAGGCGAGGTCTACCGCGCTAGACCAACCCGCTTGCATTTTGTCGACGGCTGTAGCCCAGGCGCTAGTCAGAGACGAAGAGACTCCGTCCCACAATGCCGTTGCTCCCGCCGAAACAGCCCCCCACGCCGCGTTGGCCGAATCAGACACCGTTGTCCACATGCTGGACACAGTGTCACTAACGGCCGCCCATCGATCGGAAATTCCAGCGGTAGACTGGCTCCACAGGCTGCCCATGAATTCAGTCGTGTAGGCCCACTTTTCGGTGATAGCTCCGCCAATATTGGAGTTTCTCAGGTCGCTAACCCAGCCGCCCACCGTGTCACCGATGATATCGCCAGCCTTGTCGCCCATGAAGCCGCCGACAACCCCGCCAATGATGCCGCCAATGGCAGTGCCGAGCCCTGGCACAATGGAGCCCAGCGCGGCACCAGCAGCGGCACCAGCAGCCATGCCGCCGAGACTGCCAACGCCACGACCAACAGCCGATCCAGTAGACCTGTCTTTCTCTTCCCTGGTGCCTTCTCCACCCTCGCTGGCCATGACGTCGCTGGCCATAAAGCCGAGACTGAGCAGCGATCCTATTAGGGGAAGGCGCTTAAGGAGACCGCGACCAGCTCCGCCAGCGCCTCCGCCTGGTGGGATCGGCGAAGGGGCAGGGCCTCGACTTCCGCGCCGCCCTCGCTCGCCTGGGCCGCTAGCGTCCGGCGGGTTCCTTGAACCTGGGCCGCCCCGTCCGCCTCCGGGATTTCTAGATCCACCACGACCCGGGTCGCCAGCGCCACCTCTCGACCTGCCGGGAATCAGATTTGAAAGCGCCTTGACTCCAGGCAGAGCCCCCAGCAGCTTGAAAATTTTGCTGAAGCCCGCGAAGAACTTGGCGAACATCGCCAGCAGAGGGCCGAACAGCATGGCCAGAATGCCCATGATGCCGCCACCAGACTCGCCGCCACGACCAGCCAGCAGAAGGTCGCGCAGGCTGCGTCGTGTGGCGCGGTTATTGACCTCGTCATCTCGCCGCTTCTGGGTCATCTCCCGCCAAAACTTGCGGTACCAGCGGTCTTGCTTCTTGTCCTCGCCGCCCCCGAAGATCTTGCCGAACCCACGGGAGAGGGGCTCTGCTATTTCGTTGAACGCTTTTACTGACGGATCAGCTTCCCCGCTTTCCTGGCCAACTTCACGAACCGCTCCGACCAGCCGTTCGCCAATACCTCCGAGAGCTCGAGCGGATCGACTGTCAGAATCCCCACCAGAGATACTGCCCCCACCGCCACCATCTTCGCCAGGCCCATCACCCCCAGTCCGCCGGAACCGGCCTCGCTCGTCACGACCGCTCGGCACAGCCGCAGGGCTGGCAGGTGGTGCGGGCGGGCCAGCCCTTGAGCGATCAGGGCGCGGCCCCGGAATCACTACAACCGGTGGCAGCCCTTGGCTGGCGCTCGGCGCCGCCCCGGGGCTTGCCGCAGGGCTGGCGGTCGGACTGGCGGCAGGCGAAGGGGTAGGCGTCAGAGTTGGTGCCGGAGCGCCGCCCGGCGGCGGAGCCGAGGCAGGAGACTGCGGCGGCGCGCTAGTTTCGGCCGGAGGCTGGACGATAACAGTGATCTGGGGCTGAGACTCGCTCGAGCCATCGCCCAAAGCTGGCGTGGTAACAGTGGCCTCGGTGTCAGCTAATGGCTGAACATCGCCCGCAGTCGGCGCCGGCGAAGAGTCGCCCAGGGCGTTTTTGATCGCCTTTAGCTCTTTGTGGATATCGCCAAGTTGGTCGGTTATCGACTCAATCTTGGCGCCAAGTAGAAACCCCTCGGAATCGTGCTTAATGTCCATCAGGGCCTCGTAAGAGCGTGTCAATTTGGGTTGGCGACATTTGCAGCTGTTTGAGCGTATTGACACATCGCGTATACGTGCCCTGGCAGCCGCTGATATTGGCCTGATTCTTAATCATGGGGTCACCCTCGCCAGGCCGACAGAGTTGGCCGAGAACTCCTGCACCAGCGGATAGCCGGCCGGGTCGTCGGTACCGGGAACGCCCTTGCCGTCATTGGCCTCGCCGACCTTAGGCGCCATGAACATCGGCACCGTCGCCTTCAAGGTCATGTCCACGGCCAGGCAGGTCATGTTCTTCGAGCCAATATCAATGCTCGAAGCGGGGTTGTCCGGGGCCTCGATCTGCACCGGATAGGCGTGCTGGATCCCTGCAAATGGGTACAGACCGTGGAATGCTCGGCGGCTTGGCGAGTCCAGGTAGAGCGAGAACTGGGCGGCAATGCTCTTGGCGGTCGGCTCGTCGCCGGCAATGATCACTACCTGCGCTCGAATGTCACCTGCAATCATCTTCATCCGGAAGTAGCGCCCCTTAGGATCCTCGGGGAACTGGACATCTATCGGATCAGATATCTGCGTGCCGAAGTCGTGCATTACCGGGGTGTAGTCCTTCGAGGTCGCCACGATGATGACTGGCAGCCTGTGGGGCTTCGTCGTGCCCTGATCCGTATCGTTCTTCTGCCACGCCTCAAGCATCTCGTTCACCTGGTCAATCATGCGCGTCGGCGCCCAGGCGAAGCAGTACGGGAAACCACGAGCCACAAACTCGTTCATGTCCTTGGTGGTGGGCACCAGCTCGGCATAGAAACCTTGCAAGAACTCACCCAGGCCTACCTTCACTGGCTCAAACATGATTAAAGAACCTCCCTGCCAGCTGTTCGTATCCTTCCGCAGAAGTCGAAAGTTTACGTGTTGGTCTTTTCTCTGGCTGGCGTATGGCGGCGATATTCAGCAGCTCTTCGTTTTCGGCAAGCAGCTTGCAGATCTTGCCTTCCGCCGTGTCTAGCAGAGAACGCATCAAGGACATTTGCTCTGCATGGCCGGCTGCCACACTTACCTGGCTACCTGTGGCGCTATCCATGGACAACCCGTAGCCGCGATTGGTGGTGAAGTTTGGATCGCTCACCCAGTCGAAGCCGTAGAACTCGGGAATGTCGTTGTCGATGACGCTGGAGAAGCCGCCAATCTTGCCCGCGAAGGCGCGCGCGGCGATCTTGCCCATCTCGTTGTTCAGCAGGAACTCGGTCTTGTGTTCGATCGTGCCGTCTGGGTAGGCGCGCAGCATCACTGTGACCAGTGCAGGTTCTAATGGGAAAGAATTGCCAGCTGCAATCACACCCAGAGCTGGAATCGCGCCAAAGTGGTTTCGAGGCCAATGGCCGAGGTACCCAAGCATTTCGCGATTGCGCACGCGCTCCTGACACTTGGGCGAGTTGATCGCTGCGACGACGCGCGGAATGTCGAAGTTACGCTTGACGCCGGTGTGCTCTCGCCCCCGGTCTTTGAGGTTGAATGTGATAACTGGTGGCTGATCCATACACTGCTCCGAGTATTTATTTCGGAGCAATCATCGGGCGTAATCGCCTGCATTTTTCCCATATTGTCTGGGTTCCCTGCAGGTTGGCCTAAGTACGGTGTGCGGCACAGCAGGTGAGGTTATTCAGGATTTGCCTCGAGCGATCAGCCCCGGGCAACCCCTTTGAGTCGGTGGTTGATTTGGCGAGCCTTTAAGCAGCACTCCTCAACAGCGGATGCGAGGCGTAGACCGCCGCGCATATTGGCCCACTCATTTGCAGCCTCCACCCTTTCCATTGCGTCTTCGAGCTCTTGGACAGCGCTCACGTACTTATCGGAGAGAGCCTTGATGGAGGCTAATGCGTGCTGGATGCGAACATTCTCTACTACGTCTTTCGCTCGAACTTCTTCTAAATCATTATCCGTCTGAATCAACAGCTCTCTGACAACGTCGCACAGTTCGCCAACTTCTGACTCTTCGGAGTGCCCCAAAAGAAAGTCAGTGGTGACCTTACAAGCGGTAGCAATGCGGCGGAGGTGCCAAGACTCAAAGGAGCCTTGGCCTCTCTCGATCGCGGCGAGATCACCGGCCGTAAATCCCAGCCTTTCAGCCATTGCAACCTGACTGAGCCCTGCCAGACGTCTGGCCTCCCTCACGCGTTCCCCGACCAATCTGTTGACTTGCGCAAGCTGGCGGATACATGGAGCTGCCGAACCAATAGGGCTGATTGGTTTGGGCTGACACAGATCGGCATGCTGTGTTTCTTGCGTGGTTTGATCCGTGTTCATTGGTGCAATCCTGCTTGAGGGTCAAGGACGTGGTCACTTCTAACCTAGCAAGGCTTCGCTCTGATCAACAAGGTGAATTCAGATGGTTCAAAAATCAGCATCAGCCAATCAGGTTGTCCAGAATGGCTTCAGCCTCTTTGCTATCGATGTCGTCGCCACGCATCAAGTGACGGAATACAGCTTTGGCTTCATCCTTGTTGCGGGGCCGTATCTTCGCGAGCAGGCCGAAGACAAAGTAATCCCGCGCGCTGGCCTCGGGCGGGCCATCGCTGCAATCCCGGTCTACCGCATTGCGTAGCCGGTAAAGCTGACGCCAGTAGTCCAGCTCCCACAGGCAGTCAGCCAGGGTTTGCGGCAGCCGATCGGGCAGGGCCTTGAAACGGGCGGCCGCGTCCTCACTATCGAGGCTCCCCAGCTGCTCCAGCTTCAAGCCCTCCAGGGCCTCAATGCAAAACACCTCGGCAGGCGTGTCGGCAAACAGGTGATCACCAAAGCGGGCGCGCCCCTCAATGCGTAGCCGGTGCTTCTCGATGGATTTGGCAGCAAGCCCCTCCAGGTCAGCGAAGCCAAACGATGACATCGCGGCGAACGGGTTGCCGGGATTGGTAGCAGTCAGGTAATCCCGGTACCGCTTCTCCAGCACATCATGCGACGTCTTGATCCGCTTGGCCGCTTCCATGGCCAGTTCGATCAGCGCGGCCAGGCCGGTGTTGATGATCGAGCGCAGCCACAGCACGGCGTCCACTTCCTTGTCGCCGGTAACGACCTCTTGCGGCGGCAGCTCAGGCACGCTGGGCAGGGTTTCTTGGCTGACCTTGATCGGCGGCAAGGTGAACAGGGCGCGGTGCTGGTCGTTGTCGCGGAACGCCCCGGAGCGTGAAACTAGGGTCTTCACTGTCCCCAAGGGCAGGCCGGTAGCCTCGGCCACTTCGCGCAGAGAGTGACGGCGGCGTAGGTCTAGCACCTGGCGGCGTTGCTCATCTGAAACAGGCTGTTTCACCGCTACCTTGGCGGGGTTCACCATGGTTTTTCTCGGCGCATCGTCTTGCATGACAGCGTTCATTGGTACTCCGAGCAATAATCAAAAATGGGGGAATGTTTCAACCATGCAATCTAACCACGCATGTCTTGCAGACCGACTCAGATACGCCTCATAGGTTTCACAGCCCAAAGCTAGGTGGTGTTCATGACAGAGCGCCCCATTCTCGCTCTCAGGATGTCGCGCGCGGCGTGGCCACTCTCCGGAATACCTTGGCGCTCCATGCGCTGACGCAGCAGCTGCTCAGCTAATTCATCAGCCAATACCGGCGGGGCTTTCTGGCTGTCGTGCCCGATCGCCAAAGCCAGCCCACCATCGAGCGCCTTCCCGTCCATGGCTCGGCGAGTTATCACCGTGTAGGCATGAGTGAACAGCTTTAGGCTTGCCTCTCGGGATAGGCTGGCCAGACAATCCATTCCCACCTCGATCGCTGCCTGGTAAACGGCTCGATGGCTCCACCTGGCTCCACTCCGGGCCGACGGGTGCGACTTCGTGCAGGCCTCGGTGTAGGCGATATCCACCGCCGGCAAACCAAGATCTTCTGGCTTTGGGCGGCACCAGCCGAGAAACGCCCCGGGCGACGGCACAAAGTCCTTGCCATAGGCTCTGAGGCCACGAAGCCCGTACTCGACCTGCTGCCAGTCCCGGATGTCGTTTTCGATGAAGGCTTTCACCCACTGGATTTTTGCAGCCTCCAGCTGATCAGTCTTTCCCCAGGCTTGCTCCCACGCTGAGCAGCAGGCGCGGATTTCCTTGAACAGCGAGTTGACCAGCACGGTTACCGCGCGCTTGGCCTCCGGGGTCATGGTGGCAAGGACTTCGGCGGGCGCCGGACGAGATGGGGCAGCCCTTGGCAGATGGCCGTCGCGAACCTTGTAGGGCGCGATTATCTGCTGGACTGGCTTGGCGACGTTATTGGCTGGCTTCATTGGTTCATCTCGTCTGTCGCCCTTTCGAGCCAGTCGGTCGAATCAAAGTCGATAGGCTCTATTGCCCCCCGGCGCGCGGGTAGGTGATGAACATTATCGACAGGACGAAGTTCGTCCTCCCAGCGCTTACCGTTCAACCAAGTGGCAGGGTGTGGGATGTACTGGCCATCATCCTTGAGCCAGTCCGCGCACAGACAGTGATAGGCAACTGACTGCATGATCTTGTAGATCAACTCGGCATTTGGTTTCAGCTTCGCCCAAGCCTTCAACGCGTTCGTCTTGGCTGTCTTGCGTGGGTATGTTTTCCAGAACGTTTCAAAGCCTTCAGGCAGATCATTTTCGTGGCTCATCTGCCCCGATTGGCCAGATCCATGCCCGTCCTGTTCAACCTCTTTCGGCGCGCCGTTGCCATCCTCCCCCCGCGGGGGAGGGGGGGTATTGCTTCTATTCTTCTCTTCTCTATTCTTCTCTTCTCTGGTCACGTCTTTGTCACGCTCAATGCGTGACAATTGTCCCGCTTGCTCCGTGACAGTAGATCGCTGTTTCTGCTTGCGAGTGGCCGCCAAGCCCCGCGCCTTGGCACTTTGACCGTTGTGACGGTCGAAATCAGGGAAGACGATTCCAGTATCGGTGATCTGCAACCAACCCACCTTCACCATGGAGTCAGCGAAGCCGTCACACTGGATGAAGCGGTTAATCCACTTCCCTGTCACGCCGTCAGCGTGACCATCACGTGAATGAGCGTCTGCCCAGCACCAAAGATGGTGGAGCATGCCAACCACTTCGAACTCCGAGCGATCGAGACTTGTGGCCATGCCAATTACTGCAGGGTCAGTTGCCAGGGAAACGCGCATCTTGATCCAGTCGCCGGCCATTAATCACCCCCTTGGGCGTCGCCAGCCTCAGCAGCGCGTTTATCAGCCTCGCGGATCAGCAGCAACATATCGGTAGCCTTGTGGCAGGCTTGCATGGCCCAATCTCCTGCTTGAGCCAGGTCAATCTCGCCGATGAGCAGGAGTGCGTCGAAGCGATCCATGGCCTTATTCCCAGCCCGATCAACTTCGGCAGGGCTAGTCGACCGGGCGATATTGCGCATCGATTCCTCGAAGAGCTGCTGAGGTGTGAGATAGGTTGTCTTACTCATGGTTCACCCCTTGGCGATCAGCGCCAGCAAAGGCTCGGCAGACCTGGCCGTTGTTCACGCCGTGCCAGTAGGTGAGTTCATCGATTGAGTCGACCAGGCAGGCTGTCACCACGGCATCGGCGCTGCGCATCACGACGCGGCCACACTCGGCATCGGCCTCAGTCAGGAAGGGGCCGAGAAGTGCCTTGGGGGCTTTCGGATGGGTGACGTACCAGAGTTCGGTGGCTTTCTTCGAGCAAGCCGGGAGCGCACCCACTGTGTTGCAGGTTTGGTTATTCATGTTCAGTTAGTTCCCCAACAGTTCGGTGCGACGACGTTCCGTGCGAGAGCAAAGATCGTTGGTTTCTCGGATCCACTGGCCGTTATCGATCAACTCAAGCTGGCGCAACGTGTTCAGGCAGCCATCGCCCGCGTTCATCGCGCTATCGAGTTCGAATACGGTTGAGGCACTGTTAATGCCGTCGTGAGTGCTCTTGATGATTTGCACTGCCGTGAGTGGTGCGCTCATTACACACCCCCAGCGGCGATAATTTCGCCAAGATCTTCACCACGCTCTGCCAGTTGATCTGCAAGGAGCTGGACGGCTTCCAGAAGGCCGCTCAAGGCGGAGGGGGTCAGGAAGTCGCTGTCGTCTTCGATATCAAGACGGCTTAGGTTCTCGCCTATCAACCCCGCGATCGCCCCCATGGCGCGGCCAGATCGGCGCATAAGGATGGCATCGCTTTCGGCATGCGCTTGGAAGTCCACGGCCGGTTTAGCAGGTGCTGCTTTCTTCAGTTGGGCAACGGCGCTCATTGGGCCACCTCCTGTGCTTCAAAGCTACGGGCTTTGGCCATGGCGGCGTTGTAGCGTTTCAGGCGAACGGACAGGGAGGAGTCGGCATGCAGGGCTGCCATAGCAATAGCGCGGTGATAAGCAGCACGAGCTTTGGAGGGGGTGAGGCTGAGGATGTGACGAGTAGTCATGGCTTGAGTCCTAATCTGATTTTTAGACTCCGCCCTCCTGACGCCAATCAGGGTGGGAGGAACCGTGCAGGTTGGCGTACCGGGATTAGGTTCCGGCGCCTCCGAAGAGGCCCCACACGGCCCGCCCATAAAGGCCTGCCATGCTGCGGACACAAAAAAACCGCTCTTGTGGCGGTGTGTCCGCCTAATCTTCGGGACGCCAATCCCGATCGCTGAATTTGCAGCGACAGAGAAACGATACATGCAGGTAGGAGTGTTAGCAAGAGCGATCATGCCGCCACCTTCAGATTTTTACCGTCCAACATCCGCACCAGGGCGCTGCGGGCATTGTCACGCTGGCTTTCCGGCAGGCTGTGACGTACCACGCGAGTAAGGCCACCAAAGCGATTTGGCACCTGCTCTGGCTCATGCTGGAACAGCAGGCCGAAGCGACTTGTCAGGCTGCTGATAGTGGTCGGCAGGCAATGATCACCCAAACGCTCAGCATCAAAGCGGTTAAGCGACTCGCCAGCCAGCAGGTGAGCCAGGATGCGAGATTGCTTACTGAATGCGCTGGCCGCTTTGATGAGCGACTCTTCACTGGTATGATCAACGTGAGTTTTTTTAGGGCTGGCCGTTTGGTCGGCCTTTTTTGTGTCAGTCACTTTATTCGGCCCCGTTCAGGCGATCAAAAATCCACTGATCGACCTCGCGACCATCCCAGCCTACCGCCCGGACGCCTATCCGCCGTGACCGGGGGAACTTGCCAGCGTTCATCAAGTTGTAGATGTGAGTAGTGCCAAACCCGACTGCTGCCTTGACGGCCTTCAGACGCATGATCCGGTTGGCAGTGCGTGGAGTGGTGGCCTGAGCGGCGTGATTAGTTACAGCCATTGTCGATTCCTCCGACTAGCAGCGGCCCCGGATGGGCCTCTGTGAATGGCTGTGGAAGTTATGCATTTAGTGGGAGGGAGTCATTGCAACTGCAAAAGCAATTTTTGCAGCTGCAAAATATTCAGTCTTTATGCCTGTGCAGCACGGCGTTTTGGCAGCGCTCTACAACGATTCGGTCTTACCTTTAACTTCCCCGTCTGCCTTCTTGGCTGCAGCCTTTGCCAAGGGAAATATCTTGGTCAGCTGGCTGGCGCTGGCGCCGTACCAGTGATGACGATCCTCAATAGCTTGCGCTGCTCTGCCCTGGTCATAGCGGGGACGCTCCTTGTCCAACAGCAGCTCCAACAGTCCGGCAATGGCCAGCATGTGGGAGGGCTGCTCTTTGGCTTTTTCACGCTCAGCTTCTAATCGAGTTATCTCATATCGGGCCTTAGCTAAATCGCTGTTCAGCGGAGGAAGGAGTTCCGATTCAATAGCTTCACGTAACTCCCTCAACGTGACGTCATGAACGAGCTCGGCATTTTCATATCCTGATCGTGCCTCTGCCTCCCCTTGTTGCGCAGCATCAAGAGCGCATTCCGTATTTTCAAGCCTACGGGACAGCTCTCGGTTTTTCGCTTGCTCTCGCTCAAGCGCTTGGCGCAACCCTTCCAGCTCTGCCTTCTGCTGCTTTCCAGGGTTGCGGTCGAAGGCCAAGAGTACCCGTTCGATACGCTCTTTCTCCTTGGTAAGTCCAGGCGGAGAATCGGAATGCTCAAAGGCCCAGCGCAGCCATTCTGGCGCTGACATGTTTTCGACTTGGCAGGTTTCAACCAGCATCCTGGCGTCGGCGAGCAGGCTTCGTTTTTTATGACTAAGAGAATCCTCCTTGGCTTTAGGGGAGATATTGGCAATCAGAAAGGCTGCATGCCCCGCATCAATTGACGGCCGAGACAGCTGATACCAATACTCCTCCGGAACCATGTCAAAGTCCGTATTGGCGAACTTCCTTGCATCTGCTTCATCCTCTAACTTGATCCGTTGAAGAGTTTCCCTTAATAAATCGCTCATTCCGCCTCCCTAGGCGCATCCCAATGCCTCAATAGAATGGCCAGCCTCGCAGGTGGGAGCCTGCTTTTCGGGAGCTACCCTAGACTGGCCAAAAATCGTTTAAGCTCTTTTGCTGAACTCGACCTGAACAACCTTCTCTACAGGTGTCGAAGTCGTGTATTTCGCCCAAGCATCCATCAGTTTGCGGCGCTTATCGAACAGGTCAGAGCGGGAGTAAGCCCCCTCTGTCTGGTCTCGTTCGTCATGCGCCAGCGCCAGTTCACAGACCTCACGGGGGAAGTTGGTGCGCTCCCCTGCCCAGTCTCGAAATGTGGAGCGGAATCCATGGCGCGTAATATCGGCATGCTTCAGACCGTGTAACAGGTTGCGGATAGCATTCGCATGTATGACTCCTGTCTTACCCTGCCCTGGAAAAATATACGGGCTACCCTCAATGCGCGACAAAGCTTCAAGCAGCTGGACAACTTGCGGGGCCAGAGGGATATCAAACGCCTCGCGCATCTTCATGCGATCGGCAGGTAGCGACCAGATGCCTGCATTGAGGTCGAACTCACTCCAGGACGCAAATCGCACCATATGTGAGCGGGCTCCCGTCAGGATCATCAAGCGTGTGGCCGTTGCGTCGCGGACGTTGCCGAGCGCTTTGAGCTTCACCATGAGGGCCGGGACATCCTGCCATTTCATCGCAGAGAAGTGCTGGCGCTTTCTTGCTTTCTTCTTTTCAGCCTTGCTCAAAAAATTATCAAGATGCCCTCTCCAGCGAGCTGGATTGTCACCAGAGCGCAGACCTCGCGCTTTTGCAGCATCAAGTACCTGCTCAATCTGCCCACGGACTTCATCGGCGGTACGGGTCTTACTGGCCCAGATGGACTGGAGAACCTTGAGCATTTGCTCCGTCTCAATCCCGCTGGCCGAAAGCTTGCCGATGTGAGGGAAGGCGTAAAGCTCAAGCTTCCGCAGCCAGCCCTTACGCCACTTTTCTGACCATCCCGCACCGTGTGCGTCAAGGTACTCAGTCGCCAAAGTCTCGAATGTGATTCGCTTTGCTTCCAGCTCTCGTCGAGCATCACGCTGAGCTTCGCGTTCGGTATCACGAGTTTCAAGCGGATCCTTTTCTATTGCTAGCAGCTTGCGAGCGTCGCTGGCGAATTCACGGGCCTTGGCCAGGGTGATCTCGGGAAACTTCCCAAGCCCCATATAGCGCTCCTTGCCCACAAACTTGTAGCGATAGATCCAGCTTGTTCCGCCAGTCTTGCTGATCTGGAAATAAAGGCCCTTGCCGTCCCCGGCCATTCCAGGGACACCACCCTTCACAAGACTCTCAACACCCTTGACTGTTAGCTTTGACATTCACCCTCACCTCGCCCGACCCCCACTCTGACCCACACCATTGCATGTGGTTTTCGGTGTGCCCTTCTGAATTTCAGTGAAAGAGTACCATGCGCAAAGCCACGCAGAGCATAGGGCGCAGTGAAAGTAAGTGAAGATCAGTGAAAGAATGAAATGCCGGCCACAAGCCGGCTTTTTAATGCCTGCAAGAAACTACCTGCCCCCTCTGAATCACGCAGGGCTGTCATCCTCCATCGCTACACCATCGCCTGCCAGCTCACGCTCAATCTGCTCAATACTCGGCAAACTGGTTTGCAACTCTGCCGGCAGGGACTCTACCAACTGGTACTCGGCCACTCCAATGGGCCGGCTGTTATCACGCAAGGCGTATTCGGCCACCACCTTGTTCTTGCTGGCGCACAGCAGCAGGCCGATGGTGGGGCTGTCTTGAGGGTGCTTGACCTGCCCATCCACGGCGGACAGGTAAAAACCCAGCTGCCCAAGGTGCTCCGGTTTGAACTTGCCGCCCTTGAGTTCGACCACTACATAGCAGCGCAGCTTGAGGTGATAGAACAGCAGATCGATGAAAAA
The DNA here is from genome assembly GCF_055408445.1 of Pseudomonas sp. B414. NCBI lineage: Bacteria > Pseudomonadati > Pseudomonadota > Gammaproteobacteria > Pseudomonadales > Pseudomonadaceae > Pseudomonas > Pseudomonas sp. B414. The sequence goes on from NZ_JBUZTQ010000013.1 coordinate 39,426, forward strand.
CTCATCACCCCCCACATTCAGCAGCACTTGTTTGCCGACAAAGGCAAAGCCTGCGCCCAGCTCCAGCAGAAACTCGGTGACATGGTTGACCAGGGCTCTTTCGATTTCGCGCTCATGCGCATCAGCGCTCAGGCCCAGGAAGTCGAAACGGTAGGGATCTTTCAGCGACTCGCGGGCCAGGTCGGACTGTGGCTTGGCCAAGAAGTTTTCAAAGTTGCTCACGGCCTTGCCGCTGCGTTCCAGTAAACGGCTCTGGATTTGCAAGGTCAGAACATTACGCGACCAGTTGTGCTCGATGGCCTTGGACGCATACCAACGGCGGGTTTCAGGGCCTGGGAGCTTGTCCAGCAGCACCAGATTGTGCCCCCAGGGCAATTGTGCAACAGCCTGCTGCACTATTGCCGGATCCGGCCAGGCCTCGGCAAAGGCACGCATGTATTTGAGGTTGCGTGGCGAGAAGCCTTTCATATCCGGGAAAGCTGCGCGCAAGTCTTGCGCCAGCCGCTCAATGACTTTTGTGCCCCAGCCCTGCCGGGACTGGCGGGTCAAGATATCGTGGCCGATCTGCCAATACAGCAACACCAGTTCACGGTTAACGGCCAGGGTGGCGCGCTGCTGGGCACCGTGGATACGGCCTTTAAGGTCAGTCAACCAGTCGCCGTAGCCCTCGGGCGGGGTGCTCAAGCTGGCGGGTGTCTCGCTCATGTGGGGTTCTCTCGTGGCCATTTGCAGTGAGGGATTTACCTGCTCGACAGCAGGCAAGCCACACAACATAAGCCTTTAAATTCGGCCTTTTCGTACGACGATTCGCTTTCATTCCCGTGAAACTTCCGAGAAAATCCCGTTCGCTTGCGCCGTTCAAAATCGCGGAATAGTCTCGGCCCATCGCTGCAAAATCAGCGGTCGGGTTTAGTAGCCCGATCTGTAATCCGGCGCAAGGCGCCACCTCCGCAAGGCGCTTTTTTACGGCCTGCGTTTTATGGTGGCCGTGCGCAGGGCGCCCTTGTGGCGCGCCGGATTCCGGATGCTCCGGTCTACTAACCTGCGTACGGCTGCCACCTAATTCGTTTAGTAGCGGCAAGTGGTAGCTCCTTGAATGCATCTGGAGTTACGCCATGAAAAAGATCACCCCTGACCCACCCTCTTTTATCCTGCAAGAAGCTGCTCAGTGCGATTCACAGTCGCTGGATCGTGCCGCCGCTCGTGCGCTTGATTACTACCTGCAAGACCATAAGCCAGCTCGCCCCATGGGCACGGCCATGTTTGCCATACCCGCCAGTGTCAATTCAGAAGCGGCTTTGGCCCAAGCGTCAGACTTGTTGCGCTGCGCGGGCGCCTCGGCGAGTGAGGCGGGGAATGGTTTGAGCGGGATGCAGCGCGATCTGGTGATGCACTAAGCTGCACGCGCCTGAGGCAAGCAGGCGCGTCATTTGTGTGGGTCGCTCCACCTGCCCAACACCACCCTCGATTTGCCCCAAAACCCGCTGTCTGCTAGTGTCAGCCGGTTTTAACGCCTACCGAGAATGCCGCCATGGCCCGCAAAAAAGCTTCCCCGGATTTCGAACAGTCACTCGCTGACCTGCAAACACTGGTCGAGCGTCTGGAAAATGGCGAGCTGTCGCTGGAAGACTCGCTGACTGCCTTCGAACAAGGCATCCGCCTGACCCGCGATTGCCAGGGCGCACTGGCCCAGGCCGAGCAGAAAGTGCAGATCCTGCTTGAGCGCGATGGCGAACTGGCACAAGAGCCTTTTGATGCGGAACAGTCCGAATGATTGATGCTTACCAGATCAGCAGCCAGGCCCGCGTCAATGCGGCGCTTGAACTTCTGTTTGTCGCGCCGGCCCCCGAGTTGGCCCGTCTTTATGAAGCCATGCGCTACAGCGTCATGAATGGCGGCAAACGGGTTCGCCCGTTGCTCGCCTATGCCGCCTGCGAAGCCCTCGGCAGCGCACCGGAACAAGCCAATGGCGCAGCCTGCGCAGTGGAACTGATCCACGCCTATTCGCTGGTGCATGATGACCTGCCCGCCATGGACGATGACGATCTGCGCCGCGGCCAGCCGACCACCCATAAGGCTTTCGACGAAGCCTGCGCCATTCTGGCCGGTGACGGCCTGCAGAGCCTGGCGTTCAGCGCCCTGCTCGACCCGCGCCTGACCACCCTGGACGCTGACACGCGCTTGCGCATGGTCACCGCCCTTGCCTTTGCCGCAGGCCCGGCAGGTATGGTCGGCGGGCAAGCGATCGACCTCGGCTCGGTGGGGCTCAAGCTCGACCAGACCGCGCTGGAATATATGCATCGGCACAAGACCGGTGCACTGATCGAAGCCAGCGTGCAACTGGGCGCCCTGGCCAGCGGCAACGCCAACGAAGACAACCTGCACGCATTGAACCTTTATGCACGGGCCATTGGCCTGGCGTTTCAAGTGCAGGACGACATTCTGGATGTTGAAAGTGATACTGCGACCCTGGGCAAACGCCAGGGCGCTGATATTGCCCGGGACAAACCGACCTACCCGGCGCTGATGGGTCTGGTGCAGGCCAAGGGCTATGCGCTGGAGCTGCGCGACCAGGCGCTCAACGCCCTGCGACATTTTGATGCAGCCGCCGAACCGCTACGTGAACTGGCACGATATATCGTGGAACGTCGCCACTAAAAGCGGCATTCCCGTAATGTTTTCTGACAGCTCTAGTGCCAAGGTCTTACTAACGAATGGCAGACTGCGTGGGCAGCTTACGTTCCATCAGGTAAACTGCCGCCTCTTCTTATACCTATAACGATTCGCCTGATGCCAACGACGTTTCAAGAGATTCCCCGCAACCGTCCGACTACGCCCCTGCTCGACCGGGCAGGCACGCCTGCGGGCCTGCGCCGCCTGGCCGAAGCCGAGCTGGAAACCCTGGCCGATGAGTTGCGCCTGGAATTGCTCTATACCGTCGGCCAGACGGGTGGGCATTTCGGTGCCGGCCTGGGCGTCATTGAGCTGACCATTGCGCTGCACTACGTATTCGACACCCCGGATGACCGGCTGGTGTGGGATGTGGGCCATCAGGCGTATCCGCACAAAATCCTCACCGGCCGTCGCGAGCAGATGGCGACCTTGCGCCAGAAGGACGGCGTTGCCGCTTTCCCGCGTCGCGCCGAGAGCGAGTACGACACCTTTGGCGTCGGCCACTCCAGCACCTCGATCAGCGCAGCGCTGGGCATGGCCATTGCCGCCCGCCTGCAAAACAGCGAGCGCAAGGCCATCGCCGTTATCGGTGACGGCGCACTGACAGCCGGTATGGCCTTTGAAGCCCTGAACCACGCGCCGGAAGTGGATGCCAACATGTTGGTGATCCTCAACGACAACGACATGTCGATTTCGCGCAATGTCGGTGGCTTGTCCAATTACCTGGCCAAGATCCTCTCCAGCCGCACCTACGCCAGCATGCGCGAAGGCAGCAAAAAAGTGCTGTCGCGTTTGCCCGGCGCCTGGGAAATCGCCCGCCGTACCGAAGAGTACGCCAAGGGCATGCTGGTACCCGGCACCCTGTTCGAAGAGCTGGGCTGGAATTATATCGGCCCAATCGATGGCCACGACCTGCCGACCCTGATCGCGACGTTGCGCAATATGCGCGACCTCAAGGGCCCGCAGTTCCTGCATATCGTCACCAAAAAAGGCAAGGGCTTCGCCCCGGCCGAAGCCGATCCGATCGGCTACCACGCGATCACCAAGCTTGAGCCACTGGATGCCCCGAAAGCGGCGCCGAAAAAGGCCAGCGGGCCGAAGTACTCGGCGGTGTTTGGCGAATGGCTGTGCGATATGGCAGCTGCCGACGAGCGCCTGGTGGGCATCACCCCGGCGATGAAAGAAGGCTCGGACCTGATCGCCTTCAGCGAACGCTTCCCCAAGCGCTACTTCGATGTCGCGATTGCCGAGCAACATGCGGTGACCTTTGCTGCCGGTATGGCCTGCGAAGGCTCCAAACCGGTGGTGGCGATTTACTCGACGTTCCTGCAACGCGGTTACGACCAGCTGGTGCATGACGTCGCGGTGCAGAACCTGGACGTGCTGTTCGCCATCGACCGTGCCGGTCTGGTGGGCGAAGACGGTCCGACCCACGCTGGCAGCTTCGACCTGTCGTTCCTGCGCTGCATTCCGGGCATGCTGATCATGACCCCGAGCGACGAGAACGAACTGCGCAAAATGCTCACCACCGGCCATCTGTACAACGGCCCGGCGGCAGTGCGCTACCCCCGTGGTACAGGTCCGAATGCAGCGATCGAAAAAACCCTCGAACCGCTGGAAATCGGCAAGGGCGTGATTCGGCGCCAGGGCTCGAAAGTCGCCATGCTGGTATTCGGCGTGCAACTGGCAGAAGCCCTGCAAGTGGCAGAAACAATCGACGCCACCGTGGTCGACATGCGCTTCGTCAAGCCGATGGACGAAGAACTGGTTCGCGAAATGGCTGCCAGCCATGAGCTGCTGGTGACCATCGAAGAGAACGCCATCATGGGCGGCGCAGGTGCAGGCATCAGCGAGTTCCTGGCCCGTGAAAACGTGCTCAAGTCGGTGCTGCACCTGGGCCTGCCGGATGTATACGTCGAACATGCCAAACCAAGCCAGATGCTGGCCGAGTGCGGCCTGGATGCCGCCGGCATCGAAGCCTCGGTGCGCCAGCGCATGGCGTTGCTAGGGCTGTAACGCATTGGCTTTATTGACTGTGGGAGCGGGCTTGCCCGCGATGCAGGCGGCGCGGAATGCCTGCCAGACGCCGCTGATACAATCGCGAGCAAGCCCGCTCCCACAGAATTGAGAAACCATGAAACACCTTCGTCTGGCTTTAATCCTCGCCAGCCCGGTGCTGGCCAATGCCGCTGAGCGCGAAGACGCACTCAAACTCCCGCAAACCCTGATCACCGGCAACCGCCAGGTTGAAGCGCGCTCTGACAGCAGCAGCGCCAACAGCGTGTTCACCCGCGAAGATATCGACCGCCTGCAACCCACCAGCCTGACCGACCTGCTCGGCCGGGTACCCGGGGTACAAGTGGCCCGCAGCGGCGGACGCGGCGGTTTGCCGGGGATTTATATTCGCGGCACCAAATCGGCGCAAAGCCTGGTTTTAGTCGACGGCCAGCGCATGGCCAATGCCACCTCGGCCGACAGCAATCTGCAGTACCTCACGATCGATCAGATCGAACGGGTTGAAGTACTGCGCGGTTCGCGCTCGGTGATCTACGGCAGCGATGCGATTGGTGGCGTGATCCAGATATTCACCCGCCGTGGCGCCGACAGCGCCCCGCAGCTGCGGCTGCACAGCGCGACAGGCAGCTATGGCAGCTGGCAGAACAGCCTCGGCATATCCGGTGGCGATGAGCTGACCCGCTACAACCTCAGTGGCAGCCTGGAAGAAACGGCAGGAATCAACCGTACCCACGAGTCATTCCCCAGCGACAATGACCACGATGCTTATCGCAACAAGTCGCTGAGCCTGAACCTGAGCCACTACCTGAGCGAAGAACTTGAAGTCGGCCTGACAGCGATGAAAAACCTCGGCAAGACCGAACTCGACAACTCATTTGGTCGCTGGGACCCGACCACCATGACCGTCAGTGGCCAGCAGCTATACAGCGACTTTGATATCAGCAGCGTAGGCAGCTTTATCGATGCTCAACTGACCGAGCGCTGGAATTCGCGCCTGGAACTGGGCCACAGCGAGAACCGCGAAAAAACCCGGGACAAGCTCAGCACTGAGATCTACAGCTTCAATACTTATCGCGACTCGCTGAACTGGCAAAACAACCTGGCGCTGGACGACAGGAACAGCCTGATCCTCGGCGCCGACGCCTATGAGGATCGCGTGCGCAGCAACACGGTATTTGAAGAAGACAGCCGCTGGAACCGCGCTGTATTTATTCAGCAGCGCTTTCACGGTGATTACTTTTCGACCGAACTGGGCCTGCGTCACGACCAGAACCAGCAATTCGGTAGCCACAACACCTGGAGCGCCAGCCTGAGCGTGCCGCTGAACGCCGATAATGATCTGCTGCTGTCTTACAGCGAAGGTTTCCGGGCTCCCACGTTCAATGATCTGTACTACCCACAGTATGGCAATCCGAACCTCAAGCCCGAGCACTCCAAAAGTTACGAACTGCAATGGCGCAGCCAGTTGAGCGAAACCAGCCGCCTGGAAACTTCGCTGTACCGCACCGATATTCGCGACGCGATCGTGGCCGATGCCGACTTTATCCAGCAGAACATTGGTGCAGCCCAAATCACCGGTTTTGAAAGTGCCTTGCAGCAAGAGTGGTTCGGCTGGGAGAGCAGCCTGGGCATCGCAATTATCGACCCGCGCGATCGCGACTCCGGCCACACCCTGAGCCGACGCGCACGCAGGACGTTGAGCCTGGATCTGGATCGGCAGTTCGACAAGCTGGGTGTCGGCGCCAGTTGGCAAGCGGTGAGCAGCAGTTTCAACGATGACGACAACAAGCAGCCCATTGGCGGTTATGGCTTGCTGGGCTTGCGCGGCAACTGGCAGGCCAGCTCAGAAGTGCGGCTCGATCTGAAGGTCGATAACCTGCTGGACAAGAGCTTCACCCGCGCACTGTACAGCTATAACGGCAACTACTATGGCTACCGCGAAGAACGCCGCAGCTTGCAGCTGGCCATCACCTGGACCCCAAGTCTCTAAAAACACTCTGGGCCTGTGGGAGCGGGCTTGCTCGCGATGGCATCAGCTCGGTCTACCTGATGCACTTCATTGCCTGAATCGCGAGCAAGCCCGCTCCCACAGGTAATCAGTCAGTCGCGTAATTGCTCACACAGCCTGGCCGTCGCTTCCAGCATCTGCCCGCTCGGGCGCTCCAGCCCCTTGTCGGCCAATAGCAGCAAACGCCCATGCTTGACCGCATCGATCTGCGGCCAGGCTTTCCAGGCATCCAGCTGCGCCTGGGTGCCAGCGATAATCACTTCAGGATTACGCTGCAACACAGACTCGATACCAATCTGCGGCGCAGGCAGCTTGAGGTCGTCAAACACATTGCTCGCCCCGCACACCGCCAGCGCATCGCTGATGATTTGCCCGCCACCGATGGTGTACAGCGGCTGATCCCACACCTGATAAAACACCCGCAGCGGCTTGTCCCGCCGATACCGGTCACGCAGCCCGGCCAGACGCTGACGCAACTGGCCCGCCAGTTTATGCCCACGCTGCGGGCGATCCAGGGCAACGGCCAGCCCTTCAACCTGATCGGCCAACTGATCAAGGCTGTGCGGTTCGCCAATATAGGTAGGGATATTCAGACGCCGCAGCTGTTCGCGCTGTGCAACGCCCACACTGCCTGGCCAGAGCAACAACAGGTCGGGTTGCAGGCTGAGCAAGCGCTCCATGTCCAATTGCCCGTAGCGGCCCACTGAGGGCACCCCAGCCAGCTCCGGTAACGGTTCGCCCGCGTCCAGACGCCCCACCAGCAAATCGGCGGCGCCCAGTTCAACCACCATTTCGGATAAGGCCGGAGACAGACTGACTACGCGAGAGGCAGCCAGTGAAGGAGTGCTGACGGTCAGCAGTAATGCCGCCAACCAGACGCGCATCAGCCGACCTGGCGAGGAATGCGGTAGAGGTAAAACAGCACCAGCGTCGACAGCACCAGCAACAATAACGGCACCCCTTCCAGCCCGACAAACACCGCCAGGGTGGCGATCCAGGTGGGCAATCCCGCCGCCAGCAAGGCACGGCTGCGCGCACGCGCCAGCTCATCCCAGGCTGCAGGTTCCTGCGGGGTGTCGAGGGCTTTTTGCAAGTTGATCAGGCCATGCTTATAGGGCCCGAACGTGCGCAGGGTGACGAACATCGAAGCCACACCCGCGATAAACAACGGCATGCCCAGCTCAGGCAGCAGCGGCTCGGCTTTGCCAAAAAACCAGCAGACCAGCACCAGCGGCAGCAGGGTCAGCAGCAGTTGTTGCCACCAGCTGAAACTCAGGCGCCGACGACGCTGGCCACGGGTCATGCCGGGTCAGCCTCGTTTTGATGCTGGTTACCCATCATATGCCCAAGTTTGTTGGCTTTGGTCGCCAGGTACAGTTTGTTGTGCGGGTTGTGCCCGGTGTGCAGCGGCACACGCTCGGCGACGGTGATGCCCATATCGGTCAAGGCTTTGACCTTGCGCGGATTGTTGGTCATCAGGCGCAACGAATGCACGCCCACATGCTCGAGCATCGGCAGGCAGATGGCGTAATCACGCTGATCGGCAGCAAAACCCAGACGCTCGTTGGCTTCAACGGTGTCAGCGCCGCCATCTTGCAGTTCGTAGGCGCGGATTTTGTTCAGCAAACCGATACCACGACCTTCCTGACGCAGGTACAGCAATACGCCACGACCTTCGCGGGCGATGGCCTGCAAGGCGGCTTCAAGCTGCGAGCCGCAGTCGCAACGCTGGCTGAACAGGGCATCGCCAGTCAGGCATTCGGAATGCACCCGCCCCAGAACCGGAGCACCATCAGTCACGTCGCCCAAACTGAGCACAACGTGTTCACGACCCGTGGCTGTCTCAAGAAAGCCATGCATGGTGAATTCGGCAAAGGGGGTGGGCAACTTGCAAGCGGCAACGAAAACGACGGGCACCGTGTGCTCCTGATCAGTGTGAGTACTGGATATTCGCAGAGGCGACATTGTAACAGGAGGTTCCTACAGACGCTTAGGCTGAATTACCGTGGATAAAGATCTAAAAGTTTGATACTTCGTCGGCGAACACAGATGACTAATGATGTGGGAGCGGGCTTGCTCGCGATGGCATCACCGCAGTCTGCGAGAACCACCGGGTCGCCTGCATCGCGAGCAAGCCCGCTCCCAGCAAAAGCCCATTTGCCCACATTACGCGCCAAAATGCTGATAACCACGCACCGATGGCGTGATGTCCTGGCCATGTTCATCGAGCAAACCAACGCCCTGCCCTTCCACCGCGCGGCCAATCACATGAATCGGCCAACCATCCGCCAACAGCGTCGCCAGTTCAAGCGCAGGCAAGGTAAACGCCAGCACATAATCGTCACCGCCACTCAACGCAGCCTGCTGTGCATCGCCAGCGCCCAAAAACTCTTCCAGTGCCAGTGAGATGGGCACTCGATCAAGCTCAATCTCCAGCCCCACCTTCGAGGCCAGGGCAATATGACCACAGTCGGCAAGCAGGCCATCAGAGATATCCAGCGCCGAGGTGGCCTTGCCACGCAGTGCCTGACCCAACGCCAGCTGCGGTTGCGGCGACCAGTAATGCGCCAGCAACGGTTCGCTGATCATGGGCTGTGCGCTGCGCTGCCCCAACACCAGGGGTAACGCCCCCGCCGCATTGCCCAGTTCCCCGCCCACACAGAGCAGGTCACCCGGGCGGGCACCGCTGCGGGTCAGGGCCTGGCCCGTGGGCACACGGCCAAACACGGTCAGGGTCAGGCATAAAGGCCCGCGCGTAGTGTCGCCGCCAATCAGGCGCAGGCCACAGGCTTGAGCCATCAGGTTCAAACCGCGGGCATAGGCTTGCAGCCAGTCGGCAGTTACCGATGGCAAGGTCAGGGCAAGGGTGAATGCGAGGGGGGTTGCGCCCATGGCCGCCAGATCACTGGCCGCCACCGCCAGCGAACGCTGACCGAGCAGAAAAGGGTCGCAAGAATCTGCGAAGTGCACCCCGGCTACCAGGGTGTCGGTGGAGATCGCCAGCTGTTCCCCGAAGGGAACATCCAGCAGGGCGCAGTCGTCGCCAATACCCAAAGCAACACCCTCGCCGCCCTGCGCACAAGGCGCGGCAGCGAAGTAGTTGCGGATCAGCTCGAACTCGCCCATGGCCGACAGCGCGGTTTAGCGCTTGTAAGCCTTGACTTCAGCTTCACGCAGGCGTGGCGCCAGTTTGTCGAGCACACCGTTGACGAACTTGTGGCCGTCGGTGGAACCGAATACTTTGGCCAGCTCGATACCTTCGTTGATCACAACGCGGTAAGGCACGTCGACACGCTTGATCAGTTCCCAGGTGGACAGGCGCAGAACAGACAGCTCAACCGGGTCGAGTTCTTCGATGGTGATGTCCAGGCACGGAACCAGGGCAGCATCGATCTCGCCTTTGTGCGCAGGCACGCCGTGCAGGATTTCACGGAAGTAGGCCGCATCAACGTCGGTGAAGTCGTTATCGACGCGGAACTGCGCTTCGATTTCGTTCAACGATTGCTTGGCCATGTGCCATTGGTACAGGGCCTGAGTCGCGAGTTGACGCGCTTCACGGCGCTTGGCGCTCTTGGATGGCTTGCCAGCGTCCGCAGGTTTTGGATCGCGCGGGTTGAAACGATCGCTTTCGTCGGAAATCACTTGGCCTCCAACTGTGCCAACAGGCTGACCATTTCAAGGGCGGACAAGGCAGCTTCAGCGCCTTTGTTACCGGCTTTGGTGCCGGAACGCTCGATGGCTTGCTCGATCGAATCAACAGTCAGCACGCCGAATGCAACCGGAACGCCAAACTGCATGGACACCTGGGACAGGCCCTTGGTGCATTCGCCGGCAACGTATTCGAAGTGCGGAGTACCGCCACGAATCACGGCGCCCAGGGCGATGATGGCGGCGAATTCGTTGCGCTGGGCAACTTTTTGCGCAACCAGCGGGATTTCGAACGCACCCGGCGCACGAACAATGGTGATGTCGCTTTCGTTCACACCGTGGCGAACCAGGGCATCAACGGCACCACTCACCAGGCTTTCGACAACAAAGCTGTTGAACCGGCCAACTACCAGAGCGTAGCGCCCTTTGGGGGCGATGAAGGTACCTTCGATGGTCTTCAGGGTCATTCGGTATGTCTCGTATTAAAGAGCCAGAACGCACTCACGTGCGTTCTTTAAGGATATAGGGCCACGAATTCGGACTGGACACGACCGGTCTTTATTCGGAGGGCACGTATTCTACAACTTCCAGATCGAAACCGGATATGGCATTGAACTTCATTGGTGAACTCATCAAGCGCATTTTGCGCACGCCGAGGTCACGCAGGATCTGCGAACCGGCACCGACGATGCTGTAGGTGGTCGGTTTTTTCGCCGGAACCTGGTCCGCGGTTTCGCGGATATGCGCCAGCAACACATCACCATCGAGCGGGTGGCCCAACAGCAACACCACGCCGCTGCCCGCCTCGGCCACCGCAGACATGGCGGCGCGCAGGCTCCAGCGGCCCGGCTGCTTGACCATCAGCAGGTCACGCAACGGGTCCATGTTATGCACACGCACCAGGGTCGGTTCTTCGGCGCAAATCTTGCCCAGGGTCAGTGCCATATGCACGTCGCCTTCGACTGAATCACGATAGGTCACCAAATTGAATTGGCCCAGTTCGCTGTCCAGTGGCTGCTCGGCAATCCGCTGAACGGTACGTTCGTGAATCATCCGGTAGTGAATCAGGTCGGCGATGGTGCCGATCTTGATGCCGTGTTCGGCGGCAAAGGTTTCCAGCTCCGGGCGACGGGCCATGGTGCCGTCGTCGTTCATCACTTCGCAGATCACCCCGCTTGGCTCGAAACCGGCCATGCGCGCCAGGTCGCAGGCCGCTTCGGTGTGACCGGCGCGGGCCAGGGTACCGCCCGCCTGGGCCATCAGCGGGAAAATATGCCCCGGGCTGACGATGTCTTCGGCCTTGGCGTCTTTGGCGGCCGCTGCTTGCACGGTACGGGCACGGTCAGCGGCAGAGATGCCGGTGGTCACGCCGGTCGCAGCTTCGATCGACACAGTGAACTTGGTGCCAAAACCGGAGCCGTTGCGCGGCGCCATCAATGGCAACTTGAGCAGCTCGCAGCGCTCGCGGCTCATCGGCATACAGATCAGGCCACGGGCAAAGCGCGCCATAAAGTTGATGTGCTCGGCCTGGCAGCACTCGGCGGCCATGATCAAGTCGCCTTCGTTCTCGCGGTCTTCGTCATCCATAAGGATGACCATCTTGCCTTGGCGGATGTCTTCAACCAGTTCTTCGATGCTGTTGAGCGCCACGCGGCACCCCCTTAAGTCAGGATTTGAGGTAGCCGTTGGCGGCCAGAAAACTTTCGCTGATGCCACCCGAGGTCGGCTCGGCGGCTTTATCGCCCAGCAGCAGACGCTCAAGGTAGCGCGCCAGCAAATCGACTTCGAGGTTGACCCGACGACCTGGACGGTAGTCGCCCATGATGGTTTCGCTCAGGGTGTGCGGAATGATGGTCAGCGAGAATTCGGCGCCATTGACCGAGTTTACGGTCAGGCTGGTGCCGTCGACGGTGATCGAGCCTTTGTGGGCAATGTACTTGGCCAGTTCTTTCGGGGCACGGATCACGAACTCGATGGCGCGGGCGTTCTCTTCACGGGAGATCACTTCGCCCACGCCATCGACGTGACCACTCACCAGATGCCCGCCCAGACGCGTAGTCGGGGTCAGGGCCTTTTCCAGATTGACCCGGCTGCCGCTTTTCAGGTCGTTGAAGGCAGTGCAATCGAGGGTTTCGCGGCTGACGTCAGCGGCAAAGCCGTTGCCCGGCAGTTCAACGGCGGTCAGGCATACGCCATTGATCGCGATGCTGTCGCCGAGTTTGACGTCGCTCAGGTCGAGCTTGCCGGTGTCGATGGAAACCCGTATATCGCCGCCTTTGGGGGTCAATGCACGGATGCTGCCGATGGATTCAATGATGCCGGTAAACATGGCGTTCCCCTTGAGAACAAAGCCTGGGTAAAACTAAGGCTGAGAATTATACGCTCGCTGGCGGCACGGGAATGGCAGTGACTCGCCAGTCATCGCCCACTGCGCGCATTTCTGTGATCTTGAGCAAAGGCGCTTCGCTCATATGGGTCAACGGCAGCTCAAGCAGAGGCCGGGCGGTTGAACCGAGGAACTTGGCGGCGATAAAAATCTGGTACTCATCGACCAGGCCTTGCTCGGCAAACGCCCCGGCCAGACGCGGCCCGGCCTCGACCATCACTTCGTTGACACCACGGGCGGCCAGGGCCTGCAACAACTTGCGCAGGTCGACCTGACCGTTGGCGCCGTGGATCACCAGGCACTCCGGCCCGGTGCGGTATTGCTCGGCAGGCGGTACGCAGGTGGCGACCAGCGCGGGGCCTGCCTTGAAGAAAGGCGCATCCAGCGGCACCCGCAGGCGCCCGTCGATCAACACCCGAAGCGGTGGCCGACTGAGCGCCAGCGCGGTCATCTCGGGGCTCAGGCCCAATTCGGGGCCGCGCACGGTAAGGCGTGCGCCATCGGCCAAAACCGTGTCTGCACCCGTCAGCACGACACTGGCCTGAGCCCGCAGACGCTGCACCGCAGAGCGCGCTTCAGGGCCGGTGATCCACTGGCTCTCACCGTTGGCCATCGCGGTACGACCATCCAGGCTCATTGCCAGCTTGACCCGCACAAACGGCAGGCCGTGTTCCATACGCTTGAGGAAACCCGGGTTCAGCGCCCGGGCCTCGGCCTCAAGCACACCACTGACCACCTCAACCCCGGCATCGGCCAGACGCTTGAGGCCGCGCCCGGCGACTTCCGGGTTGGGGTCCTGCATGGCCGCAACCACCCGCGCCACGCCTGCGGTGACCAGACCTTCGGCACACGGCGGGGTATGGCCATGATGGCTGCAGGGTTCAAGGGTGACATAGGCGGTCGCGCCACGGGCCAGCTCACCCGCCGCCCGCAAGGCGTGGACTTCGGCATGGGGCTCACCGGTGCGGACATGCCAGCCTTCTCCGACAATCTGCCCGTCACGCACGATCACGCAACCGACACGGGGATTGGGGTGAGTGGTATACAGGCCATTACGCGCCAGCTCGATAGCCCGGGCCATGTAATGGGTGTCTAAAACCGTTTGTTCAGTGGACTGGGTCATTCTTGTGAGGGCTCACGGGCAAGTCGGTCGATCTCTTCGCGGAACTCGTTCAAGTCCTGGAAGCGTCGATAGACCGAGGCAAAGCGGATATAGGCCACTTCGTCGAGCTTTTGCAGCTCGCCCATGACCAGTTCACCCACCACCAGCGATTTGACTTCACGTTCGCCGGTGGCGCGCAGCTTGTGCTTGATTCGGGCCAGCGCGGCTTCAAGGCGCTCGACACTGACCGGGCGCTTTTCCAGCGCACGCTGCATACCGGCGCGCAGTTTTTCTTCGTCAAAGGGCTGACGACTGCCGTCTTGCTTGATCAGGCGGGGTAGTACCAACTCGGCTGTTTCAAAGGTGGTGAAACGTTCACCACAGGCCAGGCATTCGCGCCGGCGACGCACCTGATCGCCCTCGGCGACCAGACGCGAGTCGATGACTTTAGTGTCGTTGGCACCGCAGAAGGGACAGTGCATGGTGGCAGCCAACAAAAATGGGGAGCGCCATGTTAGCGCATCCCACTGGCAAGACAAGCCATAGGCTTTACGGTATACAGACGGGCTACTATGTTTTACACCATCTGATACATCGACTGACCTGCTGCTGGAGCCGTATATGTCGCTACGAACGCTTGTTTTGCTGTGCCTTGCCAGTTTGCTGGTCGCTTGTAGCAGTGAGCCGCCAAAATCGGCACAGCCCCAAGTGCTGGCGCAGCCAAAAACCGACGCCCCGGCCGACCTTGGCCCGCTGCCGTCTTATCAGCGCGAGTTGAGCGGCGTATTGACCGGAGTCCCGGCAGGCGCCGAGGTTGAGCTGGCCATGCTGATCGTCGACGATCGCGGGCGCCCCCAAGGGCTGATGGCCAGTAGCAAGATCATCGGCAACAACCAACCGCTGCCCTTCAAGCTGCGCTTCAACCCGCAAGCCTTCCCGACCGGCATGCGCGTCGAACTGCGCGGCCGCGCCAGCCAGTCCGGGCAATTGATCCTGCATCTGCCGTCACGCATCATCAACCAGCCCACCACCCAGGCGCTGGGGACTCTGGCATTCGTTAAAGCCCCATGAAAACACCGCTTGAGCTGCAGCAGTCGTTAAGCGAGCTGCTGGGTGATGCGCGACTGGTCAGCACTGACCTGCCCGGCACTGAGCTAAAGCTCTGGCTGATCGATGCGCACAATATGGACCGCGCCTTCACCCCCGACGAAACCCGGCGCATTCTTTACGAGCCGCCCTACTGGGCGTTTTGCTGGGCCAGCGGGCTGGCGTTGGCGCGGTTTCTGGCCGAGCAGGCGCAGTGGGTCAAGGGCAAGCGCGTGCTGGATTTTGGTGCAGGTTCCGGTGTAGCGGCAATTGCCGCCGCCAGGGCCGGGGCGCTGGAAGTGGTGGCCTGCGACCTTGACCCACTGGCACTGGCGGCGTGCCGGGCAAATGCGCAGCTCAATAACGTACAGCTCGGCTACTCCAGCGACTTCTTTGCCGAGGCCGACCGATTCGACCTGATTCTGGTGGCCGACGTACTCTACGACCGTGAAAACCTGCCATTACTGGATCAGTTCCCCACCCGCGGCCAGCACACACTGGTGGCCGACTCCCGCGTGCGCGACTTTAAGCACCCTCTGTATCAGCAGCTATCCATGCTCAAGGCACTGACCTTGCCCGACCTGGCCGAACCCCACGAGTTCCGCAACGTCAGCCTGTATCACGCGCAGCGCGAGCCAACTGCTTTCAGCAGCCCGGCCCAGCCTTTATAGTTGCCCCCATTTACCTGCTTCGAGACACAACATGAATCAGCCTACGCCCTCTTTCAGCTTCGACGTAACCTCTGCTGACTTCGACAAACTGGTGGTCCAGGCCTCTTTCGACCAGCCCGTACTGGTGGATTTCTGGGCCGAGTGGTGTGCACCGTGCAAGGTGATGCTGCCGATCCTGGAGCAAATCGCCGAGGACTATCAGGGCGAGCTGCTGCTGGCCAAGGTCAATTGCGATGTCGAGCAGGACATTGTCGGTCGCATCGGCATTCAAACCTTGCCAACCGTCGTGCTGTTCAAAGACGGCAAGGTGGTCGATGGGTTCCAGGAAGCACAGCCTGAATCAGCCATTCGCGCCATGCTCGCGCCTCATGTAGTTATGCCCGAAGCGGCGGTTGAAGACCCGCTGGTGCAAGCCCAGGCAATGTTTGCCGAAAGCCGTTTTGCCGATGCCGAAGCGCTGCTTAAAAACATCCTGACCGAAGACAACAGCAATGCCAAAGCACTGATCCTGTATGGCCGTTGCCTGGCCGAACGCGGTGAATTGACTGAAGCCCAAGCCGTGCTGGATGCGGTCAAAAGCGACGAGCACAAGGCCGAACTGGCGGGCGCCAAGGCGCAACTGACATTTTTGCGTCAGGCAGCTGACTTGCCGGATGTTGCCGACCTGAAAACCCGCGTGGCGCAAAACCCGCAGGACGACGAAGCCGCGTATCAACTGGCGATTCAACAGTTGGCGCGCCAGCAATATGAAGGGGCACTGGACGGGCTGCTGAAGTTGTTTACCCGCAACCGCAGCTACAACGAAGGCATCACCCACAAGACATTGCTGCAAGTGTTCGACCTGCTGGGCAACGACCACCCGCTGGTCACCACCTACCGCCGCAAGCTGTTTGCAGCGTTGTACTAACCCCTGCTGGGATCTTTTTGTGGGCGCGCCCACCAATGGCAAAGCTATTCAACCCAACTGTAAACCGGTGAGTCAGCCCCGCTGACCACCTTGACCTCGGCACAATGGCGCAGGCGCACCAACAGGCGTTTGCCTGCGCTTGCGCTGCCGGTCAGCGCTTCAAGCTGCCCCAGCAATTCAGGCCCGCTCATCTGCCCGGCCTTGCGCAACAAGTCCTTGGTGGTTTCCCACACGGCATCGTCCTGATTCGCAGGCCTGACAGGCGCCTGACTGATCGGCGCTTCACTGACGTGCAATTGTGCGCCCAGCCTGGCCCAGTCGCTCTCATCCAGCTCCACCGTCAAATCCACCGGCCAGTCACCTATCGTTCCGCGAATGCGCACCATCGTCGAGCTCCTCAATTTTCATGCCGTCATGCTCCCATGCGTCTTGCGTAACGCCAAGCACACGGGCAAACTCTCGCTATAGTTGTTATAAGATCACATAACAATATTTTCACATTTCTGCTGGAGTCTTCCCATGCGCCGCTTGCTTCTTGCTTTGCCGTTTGCCTTGTTGCCGCTGGCGATGGCTCATGCCGCCGACGATCACGACCATGAACACAGCAGCCTGCCACCCCATGAACATGGCGTGGGCAGCTTGAATGTCGCACTGGACGGCCAGACCCTGGAACTGGACCTCGACGGCCCGTCAATGAATCTGGTGGGCTTTGAACACCTTGCTACTACTGACGCAGACAAGGCCAAGGTCAACTCGGCGCGCAAGCACCTGGAAGACCCGCTGGTGCTGTTCAGCATCCCCAAGGCCGCCGGTTGTGCAACTGACGCACAAGAGCTGAAGAGCCCGCTGTTTGATCCTGCCCCCGAAGAAGGCGCGGCCAAAGGCGAACACCACCATAGCGATATCGAAGCCCACTACGCATTTACCTGCAGCAAGCCTGAGGCGTTGGAGGCACTGGACCTGGCCCAGTTTTTCAAAACATTCCCGGGCACGCATAAATTCAAGGTACAACTGATTGCTCCGAGCGGTCAGCAAGCGGTGGAAGTGACGGCCAAGGCACCTACGCTGAAGTTTTAAACACCTGCCTCCCCCTGTGGGAGCGGGCTTGCCCGCGATGACATCACCTCGGTGTACCTGACAGACCGCAGCGTCTGAATCGCGAGCAAGCCCGCTCCCACAGACAGTATTCCCCCACTCCCAGGTGATTCTCTCCCCCCATGACCCAAGCACTTATTGAACTGAGCGACCTGAGCTTCAGCTGGCCGGGCCATCCCGTACTGCTGGATATTCCGGCGTTCCGCCTTGAACCCGGTGAAACCCTGTTCCTTAAAGGCCCCAGCGGCAGCGGTAAAACCACCTTGCTCGGTTTGCTGGGCGGGGTGCAAAAAGCCAACCGGGGCACCATCCGTTTATTGGGTCAGGAACTGGGCGAACTCGGCTCGGGCGCCCGCGACCGCTTTCGGGTAGATCACACGGGCTATATCTTCCAGCAGTTCAATTTGCTGCCGTTCCTGTCAGTGCGCGAGAACGTCGAACTGCCTTGTCACTTTTCCAAACTGCGCGCCAGCCGCGCCGTGCAACGTCACGGCAGTGTGGATAAGGCCGCGCAAACCCTGCTCGCCCATCTGGGTCTTAAAGACCCGGCCCTGCTGGAGCGCCGTGCAGACTCGTTATCCATCGGCCAGCAGCAGCGTGTTGCCGCAGCCCGCGCACTGATCGGCCAGCCCGAACTGGTGATTGCCGACGAGCCCACTTCCGCGCTGGACGCCGATGCGCGCGAAGCCTTTATCCAGTTGCTGTTTACCGAGTGCCGCGAGGCGGGTGCCAGCCTGTTGTTTGTCAGCCACGATCAAAGTCTGGCCCCTCTGTTCGACCGCAACCTGTCGCTGTCTGAACTCAATCGCGCCGCCGTATCGGCAGAGGTCTGAGATGTATCTGTTTCGTCTAGCGCTGGCCAGCCTGGCCAACCGCCGCTTTACCGCCCTGCTGACCGCCTTCGCCATTGCCCTGTCAGTCTGCCTGCTGTTGGCTGTCGAGCGAGTACGTACCGAGGCCCGCGCCAGCTTTGCCAGCACCATCAGTGGCACCGACCTGATCGTTGGCGCCCGCTCGGGGTCGGTCAATCTGCTGCTGTACTCGGTGTTTCGCATCGGCAATGCCACCAACAATATCCGCTGGGACAGCTTTGAGCATTTCGCCAACAACCCCAAGGTGAAATGGGCCATCCCCATGTCCCTGGGCGATTCGCACCGCGGCTATCGGGTCATGGGCACTACCGAGGCATACTTTGAGCACTATCAATACGGCCACAAGCAAAACCTGCAACTGGCCAGCGGCCGCGCCTTTGCAACCGACCCTTTTGAGGTGGTGCTAGGCGCCGAAGTCGCCGATGCCCTGCATTACAAACTGGGCGACAAGCTGGTACTGGCCCACGGCGTAGCGGCTATCAGCCTGGTCAAACATGACGACAAGCCCTTCACCGTGGTCGGCATTCTCAAGCGCACCGGGACCCCGGTCGACCGCACATTGCATATCAGCCTGGGCGGCATGGAAGCGATCCATATCGACTGGCATAACGGCGTGCCTGCCCGTGGCGCCGGGCGTGTCAGTGCCGATCAGGCGCGCAATATGGACCTTACCCCGCAAGCCATCACCGCCTTTATGCTGGGCCTGAACAGCAAGATCTCGACCTTTGCCCTGCAACGGGAGATCAATGAGTTTCGTGGTGAACCCATGATGGCGATCTTGCCGGGCGTGGCCCTGCAAGAACTCTGGAGCCTGATGAGCACCGCTGAAAAAGCGCTGTTCGTGGTTTCGCTGTTTGTGGTGCTGACCGGATTGATCGGCATGCTGACGGCGATCCTGACCAGCCTCAATGAGCGGCGGCGCGAGATGGCCATTTTGCGTTCCGTGGGTGCCCGACCCTGGCATATCGCAACCTTGCTAGTGTTTGAAGCATTGGCGCTGGCCCTGGCAGGCGTGGTTGCGGGCGTCGGGTTGCTGTATGTATGCATCGCGCTAGCGCAAGGTTATGTGCAATCGAACTACGGCCTGTATTTGCCACTGGCCTGGCCAAGTGAATATGAATGGACGCTGCTCGGCGGTATTCTGGCAGCCGCCCTGCTGATGGGCTGCGTGCCGGCCTGGCGCGCCTACCGACAATCGCTGGCCGATGGTCTGTCCATTCGTTTATGAGCCTACGTTTATGAAAAGGTCTGCAATGTCCCGCGTGCTGCTGGCGCTGTTACTGCTGGTCGCGACACCACTGTGGGCAGCCGAGCCGAAAGAGCTGACCTGGTCGGAAATGATCCCGCCGGATGCACCCCCTGAAGCTCCGGACATGACCCCGCTGCACGACCTGTCCCAGATGGGCAGCATGGAGGCCGCCCCGGCGGCCAAACAGGACTTGCCCAATGCCCCGGTAGTCCCGGCACTGGACGGCCAGCTGATTCGCCTGCCGGGGTATATCGTACCCCTTGAAGTCAGCGAAGACGGGCGCACCACGGACTTCTTGCTGGTGCCGTACTTCGGCGCCTGCATCCATGTGCCGCCACCGCCGTCGAATCAGATCGTGCATGTGACCAGCAAAGAGGGGGTCAAGCTCGACGAACTGTACCAGCCGTACTGGATCGTCGGCGCACTGCAGGTCAAGGCCAGCACCAGCGAACTGGCCGATGCGGGGTATCAGATGGATGCTCAGCGGATTGTGGTGTACGAACTGCCGGAGTAAGCCTCCACTCCAGCAAGATGGCAACGGATGTGGGAAACCATCTGCTACAGATTCTTCGAATGGTTCACGAATTTTTCACAACTTCACGCTTTCATTGAGCTGGGTCAACAGAACAGGCACTGGCGCTCATTACCATTGGTTATATAAATTTTAAATATCCCAATGGAGCTCCCATGCACAAGTCTTTGCTCAGCGCAGCCGCCCTTGCGCTCGCCGTCATCGCCCCCCTGGCCCAGGCCCACACTGAAGGCGACATCATCGTGCGTGCCGGTGCCATTACAGTAAACCCGAAAGCCGACAGCTCCAGCGTCAAGGTTGATCAAGGCCCGCTGGCGGGTGCTGATCTGGGTGGCAAGGCGACCATGAGCAGCGACACGCAATTGGGTCTGAACTTCGCCTACATGATCACCGACCATGTGGGTATCGAACTGCTGGCCGCTACGCCGTTTGAGCATGACGTAAAACTCAAGGGCACCGCCCTGGGCGCAGCCAATGGCAAGCTCGGTAGCCTCAAGCACTTGCCGCCAACCCTGAGCGTTGTGTACTACCCGCTGGATAACAAGTCCGCATTCCAGCCTTACGTCGGTGCCGGTATCAACTACACCTGGATCTACGACGAACACGTCGGCAGCCGCGCCAACGCCGAAGGTTTCGACAACTTCAAGGCGAAGAACTCCTGGGGCATGGCATGGCAGCTGGGTGCTGACTACATGCTGACCGACAACATCATGATCAACGCCCAGGCGCGCTATATCGATATCGATACCCGCGCCACAGTGGAAAACAACGCCGTTGCACCGGGCACTCGCGCCAAGGTCAACGTAGACGTGGATCCATGGGTTTACATGGTTGGCCTGGGCTATAAGTTCTAAGCCCTGCAACAATAAAAAAAGGCGCCTTTGAAAGGCGCCTTTTTTGTGGGCGGGTGGTTCTTAGCGGCCGAGCAGGCGCGCCAGCCCGACACTCATTGGCGTGGTTTCAGCCAATGTGAAGCGCTGCAACAGACGGCTGTTGTCGGCGCGGGAATGGCGGATGTCACCGGAGCGGGCCGGGCCGTGGCTGATCGGTGGCAATTCGCCCACCACTTCGCTCAGGGCTTCAAGCATCTGATTGAGTGTGGTGGCCTTGTTCAGACCCACGTTGACCGCGCCCTCTTCAGCTTTCGTAGTTTCGACGGCTTGCACCAGAATCTTCACCAGATCACCAACGTAGACAAAATCACGAGTCTGCTCGCCATCACCGAAAATGGTGATGGGCAGACCCTTTTCAGCACGTTCACTGAAAATGCTGATTACGCCCGAGTACGGCGAGGATGGATCCTGGCGCGGGCCGAAGATGTTGAAGAAGCGAAAGATCACCGGTTCCAGACCATGCTGGCGACGGTAGAAATCCAGATAGTACTCACTGGACAACTTGTCGGCGGCATAAGGCGTCAATGGCGCTTTTGGAGTGTCTTCGACAATCGACTCACCTTCGCCGTTATTGCCATACACCGCAGCACTGGAAGCGAAAACAACGCGTTTGATACCCGTTTCACGCATGGCTTCGCACACGTTCAGGGTGCCAATAAAGTTGCTCTGATGCGTGCGTACAGGATCGTCCACCGAGGCCTGCACCGAAGCAACGGCTGCCAGGTGAACCACTGCACTGCAACCAGCCATGACTTGGGCAACCAGCGCGGCATCCGCAACGTCACCTTCAATCAGCTCGACCTTCGAGTTGTCCATGGGCAAATTGCTGCGCTTGCCTGTGGACATGTCGTCGAGAATTCTTACCGAGTAGCCTTTGGCCAACAAGGCGTCTACCAGATTGGAGCCAATAAAACCGGCGCCGCCGGTGATTAAAACGGGAGCATCAACCATGACGATAAAACCTGTCCAGTAAAGCCGGGAGTGCCGCACGCCACGCGCGTGGCTTGATCCCGAAGGTGTGTAGAATTTTTTTGCACGCCAGTACCGCGTGCTGGGGCTCTTCTGCCGCATCCGGCCGCGCGGCGTGCGCCTGTGGTGTTGGCGCTTCGACTGCCAGGGTGTGCAGGTTGCGCGCCTCGGCCAGGATGGCTTGCCCCAGCGCCAGCGGCGTTGTCGCTTCATGCCCGGCGTAGTGGTAAGTGCCCCACAGCGGCGCCGCACAATCAAGCTGCTTGAGTACCGAGATAATGACCCGCGCGGCATCGTCCACCGGTGTCGGGTTGCCCCGTCGGTCATCGGCCATCAGCAGTTCGCCCGGCTTTTCAGCCTGGGCCAGAAACCGCCCGAGGGTGCCATCGGGGCTGTCATCGAGCAACCAGCCAAAACGCAGCAGTACATGTTGCGGGCAAATGGCCCGCACACTTTGCTCAATGCGCCACAGAGCCTGGCCACGTAACCCGAGCGGGACGGGTTCGTCCTTTTCGCTGTAGGCAGTCGCCCGCGAGCCATCGAACACGCGATAGCTGGAAGGTTGCAGCAACGTGATGTTGTGGTGCTGACACAGCTCGGCCAGACGCTCGACAGCGCGCTCCTGGGCAGCAAGGCGGCTCTCGCTTACTGACTGCGCCTGAAACCAGTCGAAGTAGTATGCAAGGTTGATAACCGCATCCGGGCGGGTGTCATCGAGCAGTTGCGTGAGGCTCGCAGCATCCCAACCGTCTTGCGGCGGGCGCGGGGCTAGGAAATTAATGTCTTCCTCGGCACCCAGACGAATCAGCGCCTGCCCGAGGGCATTTCCGCCGCCCAATAACATAAGGCGCATTCGCATAAAGTATGCAGGCTCAGTCTATTCAGAACGGTGATGTATACCAGAAAACCAGCCGTGAAAGCTGCTGACCATAATCAAGATAGCCGCATTTTGCGGGTTTCTGCACCGCTCGTCACGGACTAACTGCCCCCATACTAGAAGGCCATCACTGTGATCTGGGCGGGATATCTGTCAGCAGCACTGTAGAACGTTGCGCCAGAGAGTCCGCTGGCGACGCTTGCTCCTGCTCGCGCACGGGCATCAGGAACCCCTGTGGATAATGTTGTGCGAAATGAGCATCCGGGGATTTATCCACAAGCTTCTTAAGCCGGTCATTGAATGCACGGCTCACGGTGTTCTGGGCCCCGGACATGGTTCGGAACTGCGCGGTGATGGTCACGCCATCGAGGTTCATGCTGTCGACGCCGAAGATCGTCAGCGAGCCCTGCAGGCTCAGGCTGAGCAAAGGATCGTTACTGATCTGGCTCCCTGCTTCCCGAATCAGGGCCGTGGCTTTGTCCATGTCAGTGTCGTAGGTGAACTGCACCGAGAAAAAGGCGTAGGCGAACTGCCGGGAATGGTTGATCACCGCCTTGATCTGGCCAAATGGCACCGAGTGGACAAAACCTCGCGAGTCGCGCAGACGCAATGTGCGGATAGTCAGCCCTTCCACGGTGCCGGCATGGGCGGAGTCGATCACCACCCAATCGCCGACCGAGATGGTGTCTTCAATAATGATAAACAGCCCGGTAATCACATCCTGAACCAACTGCTGGGAACCAAAGCCGATAGCCAGGCCAATGACCCCGGCGCCAGCCAGAAAAGGAGCGACGTTCACCCCCAGGTTGGCCATTGTGGTGATGGTACAGATCACCACCAGAATCACTTTGATCGCATTGCGCGCCAGCGGCAGGATGGTCTTGATTCGCGTGCTCGGCTCATGACTCCCGCGCCGGTTGGTGGCAGGTTCCAGCGCTTGTTGAATGGCGGTGTCGAGTACCACCCAGGTCAGCCAGGTCACCAGAAGGATCAGCAGGATATGGCCCAGTGAATCGCTGATAACCTTGCCGGTGCTGCTGTCGGAAGCAAAGGCCAACAGCGAGAACCCCCAGATCTTCGCCAGCAGCTCAATAAAGGTCACGGCCAGGGCAATACGCAGCAAGGCGTAGACCACGCCGATAAAACGCTCTTTATAGGCCCCCGTACCGTGGGTTCGCGCCCGAAACGAATGGTGCAAAACCGTGCTCAGAAAAACCGTACCGATCAGCAGGCCCGATGTCAGCAAGGCACTGCGCAAGGCACGCTCGCTGCCCTCACCCACGCCCAGTAAATTGCGCGCGCTCACCAGCAACATCAGCAGAACCGGCCAATACCAGAGTACCGAAAAAATACGCAACGACTCTTGCAAGGCTGGCTGCCCGAGCCGCTGTGCCAGGGCTCGATTGCGGATCAGGTGGGCCACGGGGCGCCGCACCCGCACCACCAGCCAGCCCAGAATGGCGCACGCCAGCAGTCCGGCGAATACCGACAGGCAACTGGCGATATTGCCGCCGATTTGCCGGGCAATTTGCGGGCTGCTCATCGCATCGCTCAGTGCCGAAAAAAAGCCGATCAAAAACAGCGCCCGTTTCGAGTACTGACGAATAATCTGCACCGCGCGGCGCTTGTGGCCGGTTTCAAACAAGGTACTCAGTGACAGCACCAGCGCCACACAAAACACCCCGCCACTGCTGGCGTAGCTCAGGGTCAGGCCGAACGAGCGCCCCAGGGTGTCTTGCAGCATGCGGCTGGCGTACAGGGTCAGCATCAACGACACCAGCGCAGGCAGCATGTAGGGCACCACATAACTGGCCAGTGCCTGAATGCGTGGCCGGTGAATGATCGGGCGCGTCATGCACAGATAACGCGCCAGCAACCTACCTGCGAGCATCAGTCCGAAAAAAACGGCGCACCAGATAACCGTCAACAAGAAAAAATCGCCCACGCCACTCCATGAAGGATGTGTGGATGCCTGCTCGACCAGTTGCCCTGCTTCATTTGCAGCCCGCTCCGTGCGCAATCCCCAGGCGTCCAGCAGTTGCATACTCAGGCCAAGCTGGCCCTGAACCTCATCCATCCCCGCACCCAAAGCGCCCAGCAGCCCGCCATCGACCAGTACGGGGGGCTTGCCATCGTGCTCTTCGGCCTTGATCACAGAAGCCAGCGTAGGTGCGGCCTGAAGCATGCCATTGCCCGTGCACAACAGGACAAGAAGCAGTAACGCTGTTTTGAATTTAAACAAACCCGGGGCCTCCTGCACATCCTTGATAAGCCAAGCGTTTCGAAGTGATTAACCTTCAATTCATGGCGCGCCTGCATTGTCGATCAGGTACAGCGTAGTCAATGACAGGCCAGGCGTTGGGAATAATCGGTCAGGCTTTACCTGAAGTTACCACCATCAAATAGACAGCTATACAAATTGTGTAACTGCAAGTTCAGGCTTCAGATCCCTAATAAACACCAAACCGAGGTGTCAAGTGTTGGATAACTGCCGGACATGAGTGTTATCAGAGTGCTTTGCCTGAGAGGATAAACAGACCTTGAAAAGCGAGCATTTCCTGCCTCGATCCAAAGCACCGACCGAGCTGCGCTCAGGGTTAACGAGCCGAAAAGTATCTACAACAGCAAACAATCGCCCTTACTTACGCACTACAAAACACCCTGCGCAACGCAGTGAATGTTTAGACGTTAAACAACTATAAACTCACTTTAAAACCAGGCAGCCGCACCAAGTACAAACGAACATGAAAGATTATGAAACTTTCATCCAGCCGATTTACAAACACTTCGCCATGCCATAGAGTCAGCCAAACCGGGCAATACAGGTTTGTTTGCTCATTCGAGCGTTGTATTAAATTTGTAATATTTAACAGACTTGTTTGATTGGCTTCCCGGAGATCGCAAATTGGAAACAATGATCGATAGTATTTTGTCGGCCCTGGATAACCCACAGCAAAGCGCACTGCGAACAATTACTGTTATAGAAGAGAATGGAGAAGAGAAAAGCATCTCCTATGCGGCATTGGCACAACAAGCATTGGCGGTCTCTTCAGCCCTGATCGAACTTGGGGTTGTTCGTAATGACTTGGTTATTCTTGCCCTGCCGGCATCCATCGATCAATTGCTGCTACACACTGGATGCGTTTTGATTGGCGCCTTGCCTTGCACAGTAGCGCTGCCTGGAAGACTGATGGCAGACTCACCGCGCAACCAGATTTATGTTGCATGTCAGTTGTTTGCACCGCGCCTGCTGATCGCATCCGAAAGTAACGCACCCGCACTGCAGAGTTTGCTTGCTCGCATGCCTGTACGGGTGATCTCGAGCGCAGAGGTGAGCGTCGCTGCCAACGCGGGTTTGCCAATCCACGTGCAACGATGCCAAGCGGACAGCGGCCATCATGTGCAACTGACCTCTGGCTCGACCGGTCGCCCCAAGGCCGCCATCCTGAGTCATGGCAATGTCATCGCCAATGTACGCGGCATCGGTGGTGTAGTTGGCTACAGTGCTGATCGCGGTGACGCCTCTGCCTCCTGGCTACCGCTGAATCACGACATGGGCCTGGTGACATTACTGTCAAACCTGTATTACCAGGCGCCCCTGCTGTTGATGCAACCGGCGAGTTTTATCCGCAATCCGCTTGGCTGGCTCAAGCGCATGGCCAGCTTTGGCGCGACTACCACGGCTGCGCCGACTTTCGCCCTGCAGTATTGCATTCGCCGTTACCGCGAAGCTTCGATGAAAGACGTGGACCTTGGCAAGTTGCGCAATATCTTTGTCGGTGCCGAAAGGGTGGATGAAGCCTGCCTGAGGGATTTTGCACAGACATTCTCGCCGCACGGTCTTTCACGTTCTGCGCTGCAACCCTGTTACGGCATGGCGGAATCGACGCTGGCGGTGACAATGCATAATACGACCTTTAATTACGACGATCAGGCGCTCGCCTACGTCATTCCTGATCGTATCGACTCCGCCTCGCTGATCGAGCATTGGCAGGCTCGCCGCGCCGACGATAACAGCCAGAGGGTGGAAACCGTGCTGTCGATGGGCCGGCCGATTGCCGGTATGCAAGTTGCCGTAAGAGCCCTGGACAGTTCCGACGCCAAGGACCGCGAAGTGGGCGAAATTTTCATCCGCGGTTCTTCGATCATGTCCGGCTATTTGCCCGCCGAAGGCCAGACCGAGCATTACCAGAGCGGCGACTGGTTTGCGACCGGCGATATAGGTTATCGCGTAGATGAACACTTGTTTGTACTTGGCCGCAAGAAAGAACTCATCATCATTCGTGGCAGTAATTATTTCCCCCATGAAATTGAAGATGTCATTGCATCACACCCATTACTGGCCAGCGGTGGCAATGCAATGGCTGCCTTCGGCGTCTATGACGAGACGCAGAGAACCGAGAGTCTGGTAATACTGATCGAGCTTGATACGAAACAGAATCAGATCGAACTGCGCACCCAGCTTCAACTCACCTTACGTGACAAGTTCGGATTTGGTGCGCACGCCATTACATTCGTACCACCCGGAAGTTTACCACGCACTACCAGTGGCAAACTTAAGCGCCTGGAGTGCCGGAATATTTATCTGCAACTCGTGCTGACCAATAAAGACAAGGCTGATATAGAAGAGCCTGTTATTTAGAATAAAACCAAACTTGCCACCTCAAAAAACTGGCGCATTGCAACTTTTAAATACTGGATCACTCACCATGCAAACCTTGACCCAAGGTATTGATGCTAGTCCGTCATGCGCTTCATTATTGCATCTTTGCGCACAACCGGTTCTTCACCGCTTATCGATATATGGCGAACTGCCTGATCACTTGATTCACATTATCTCGCGCGCCTCTGTGCGATTGATGGATTCAGACATGTTGATTACGCAGACAATGCACAACTATGAGCATGCCGAACAATTGAACCGACCCTCGGTGGCCCTGACGCAACCGACCCATGAGTTGGAACATATTCTGGAACGCATCCAGCAAGACGGCCTGGCGTTGCACTACCGCTCATTCATGCAGAACTTCGCCCATTTGTTTTCGCTGTTCCTGACGCCGGATCAATATGAACGGGCACGCGCCAGCATTGATGGCGGTGGTGCCCTGCGTTTCCTGATGAGTGATGCCGGCGGCCCTACGCTCAATAGCTGGCGCACTATCGCCCAACCGGAAGGCGATGGTTTCAAGCTGCATATCGATAAGGTTTGGGGCATGTATGCCAACCTTGATGGCATGGCAATCGTCGCCGCCCGCACGCCTGGCTCGTTTTTTCCGTCGGCCTTCCTGGTCTGGCCCGAGCAATACAAGACACTCAAGCGCACTCTCTGCGGCGCGCCTTTTCTCGGCGATGTCGTGCAGCTGGGGAACGTCAAGGGCACGGTACAGGTTTCCCAGGATGATCGCCTGAAAGTGGGCGGCCCTGCGGTGCTCAATAAATACCTTACGACCGTACGGCCTTTCCTGGTGCGCGCACTGATGGCCCATGTTGACTGGCTGGCGAGTCAGGGCCGCATCGAACTGACCCAGGAAGAACGCGCGTCACGCGACTTCATCGCCGCCGCCGCCCGCGCCAAGACTCTATCCGAGCGCTACGAAAGTGAAGATGTGCAGCGAGTGCTGGCACTCAAATTCGCCTCCAATGAACTGCTTCTGCATCTGGTCAGCCGCTCTGCCGTGCCGAGTTTTCTCGACCAGCGTGACCTGCTGGCGTTTAGCAAAATGGAAGGCAGCTCTTACCGCTGTTATCACGAACTGCGCGCAAGCATGCGCGTGGCCAAGCCTGCGTCCGAATCACTCTAACCCCCCCCCAAAAAACTCAAGGATAAGCACCTATGACCACTACGACTGAAACCCTCAACACTCTGGAACTCCTGAAGAAAGAAGCCGCCAAGATCCTCAATATCGAAACCGTCGACACCCATGTCGGCCTGGGCGAACTTGGCATCGATTCGCTCAATGTGGTTGAGCTGATCGTGTACTGCGAACAGCTCTACGGATCCATTGATCCTGAGCAACTCAATATCACGCAGTACA
Organism: Pseudomonas sp. B414; assembly: GCF_055408445.1. Taxonomy (NCBI): domain Bacteria; kingdom Pseudomonadati; phylum Pseudomonadota; class Gammaproteobacteria; order Pseudomonadales; family Pseudomonadaceae; genus Pseudomonas; species Pseudomonas sp. B414. The sequence continues at coordinate 68,445 of NZ_JBUZTQ010000013.1, forward strand.
CCACCCTGGAGCAGATTGACATCCAGTTGCATCAGCAACAAGTCGCCTGATCCTCAGCCCCCTCATACCAGAAGCTCAACATGTCGAACTCGCAGCCCTTGGCATCAACGCCGCCGCTTGGCACCGTACCGGCTTTCAAGGTCCGTACGCTAGCTTACCGGCGCACAGAAACACCCTTTGTGTCGCCCCAGGTTAGCCTGGTGGATGCAGCGTTGGCGTTGGGGCAGCTGGTAGGCGATGAGGCTTGCCGTTATGCAAGCGACGCAGGCCCTATCGACGATTACGTGGTGAGCTCCACCGTGCTGTCACAGTTTTTGGCTGACGGTTCGCCACATGCGGGCTATTTCCAGGATGCGCTAGCTGCCCATTACGGGCGCCGTCCTGACTGGATAACCAACGCCTATGAATGCACTGGCTGGGGTTTCATCCTGCGCTATATGCAGGAGAAAGCGCAGTTCAGCGGTCGTCGCAGGCTGTTACTGCAGATTGTCGATACAGACATCCACAATTTCACTTACTGGTTGGGCAACAATCGTTGGGGGAAATCCGGTTTTGGCATCTGCACGTTAGTGATAGACGTGATTGCAGAGGCCAAAAACATGCTGCTCATCGGCACCTCAAGCCAGGCTAATGCGCTGCTGCAATTGGGACGAAACCTGCGCAGTTTCAGCGAAAGCCGGCCTGGTTTAGGTATCGCTGTACCGTTTTTTCCGGAGATGTCACGCCGCGCCCTGTTCAAGTGTTTCGACACTTCTTCCGTGCACGCCGACCATTACCAACGATTCGGCCATTCCTTCGGCAGCGACCCGTGGCTTTCGCTACTGGGCGAGCTCGGCGCGGGTTCCGCGCACGCCGGCAGCGACTGCATTGTGTCTTCGCTGGCGATGAACGGCTATTTTTCGATTGCTCAGATAACCCTCGCGTCCGATCTGCACTATGCATTGGAAGGTGAAATGTGAAGAGCGCGCAGACCTGTTCCCTGCTGTTACAGCGTAATCCGGATCATAACCTGGCTATCCCTTGTTCGGCTCGCAACCTGCCCCTGTTCGAAACGCAAGACTATGCACGCCGAAGTGTGTACGCACACGACAACCCCACGCCTGTGCTGGTCAACAACCAGCAGTACTACACCCTGCTATCTACGCTGGCCCGGCACATTTGGCAGAGCTGCGGTGAACAAACGCGTCTCTTTGCGCAGGTACGAATGCCTTCCATCGACCTTGCGTTGCCAGCAAACCTGCTCGATCCACGCGTGACGATGGGTGCCCATTTATGGAATGAAGCCTTGTTTTGGGCACGCCAGATCCAGACGCCGGTGGTCTGGATCAGCGCCGAACATATTCGTCGCGACCTGTGGGACGGTGGCGATAACCGCCTGCAAATCGCCTCCTGGAATACTGCAGAAACACCAGCCATCAGCGCGTGGTTCTTACCCGACCTGGACTACTTTGCGGCGCAGGTGTGCACATCACCTGTGCATGAGCAGTTCACCACATCTCAACCGAAATGCACGCAAGTACAGGGGTGACCATGCAAACAAAGCACGAACAGACATTGGATGATAGCCAGGCGATCAAGTGGAATTTCTCGGTCGAGGCTTACATGTCACAGACCTACGATTTCAGTGATGACAGCTTGAATGCGCTGTATCAGAAAACCAAGGCCAACCAGTGGGATGTCAATACCGACATCGATTGGAGCTACGAGCTCAATCCAGACAATCCCCTGGGCATGCCGGACGGCACGCTGCTGATCTACGGCACCGATGTCTGGAACAAAATGAATGAAAAAAACCGTGCTGAAATTCGCCATCACTCGCAAGGCTGGACCCTGTCACAGGTACTGCACGGTGAACAGGCGGCCCTGATTTGCGCCTCGAAACTGGCGGTGGCAGAAGAAAGCCTCTCGGCCCGTCTCTGCGCCGCCGGGCAAATCATCGATGAAGCCCGTCATATTGAAGCATTCGGCCGTCTGGTGAATAACAAGCTGCCCATCAGCTACCCCATGAGCAAGGCGCTCAAAGGTCTGCTGGAAGACACCATTACCAGCAGCAAGCTCGACATAACCAATCTCGGTATGCAAGTGCTGGTCGAGGGCATTGCACTGTCTCTGTTTCAAAGCATGGTCGCCTACACCAAGGACCCTTTTATCAAAGACCTGATGACTCGCATCCAGCGCGATGAGGCGCGCCACTTCGCCATTGGCCGCATCACGCTGGGCAGTGTGTACAAGGAAATGACCGCAACTGAACGCAAGGAACGCGAGGAGTTTGTGGTTGAAGGCGCTTACACCTTGTATGAACACCTGTGCGCCGACGACATATGGGAACCGATGGGCTTATCCAAAAAAGAGTGCAGCCACCTGGTCAGGAGCTCGGAAGTGGCCAACTCCATGCGCCGTTCCATTTTCCGGCGGCTGGTGCCAACCATCCGCGAAATGGGTTTGCTGACGCCCCGTGTGAGCGATGCCTTTGAAAAGCTCAAAGTGCTGGACTACGCCGCCATCCCAATGCCGGCCTAACAGGATACAGCCATGACGCCTCCAACTTGCGCTGCAAAAACCCGCTCCACCCCCTACTCGATCGGTATTGAAGCCGCCGCTTACGAATTACCCGGCGAACGCCAGGATATCCATGACTGGGGTCAACAACATAAGTTGCCAGCCGAACGCATTGAGATTATCCGCAAAGCGGGCTGCCGTTATTTTCATGTTGCACCGGACATCGACGAGGTCGAGCTGGCAAAACGCGCTGTCGCGCGCCTGCAAGATGAGCAAGGTTTTAAGGGCAGCGATATCGGCGCGTTGATCCATGTTCATACCGGACTATTCAGCGTACCGCCGGCGCCACGCAGCCTGCCGATGGAAGTGGCGACGGCTTTCGGCATAAAGCCGATCTGGGCCGGTTCGATCGCACAACTCAATTGCTCGTCGATCAGCGTCGCCATTCAGATGGCTCAGGCCTTGATGAATGTGCATAGCCAATTGCACTCAGTGTTGATCGTCTCGTCCGACCGGGTCTTTATCGAGCGTTACCGGGTGCTGCAAGCGAGCATTTTAAGTGATGGCGCCGGGTGCTTGCTGGTCACCCGTAACAGCCGGCGTAACCGGGTCGGTGCAACGGCCGTGCGCAACTATGGCAGCTGGTATCTGGGCTCCGTGACCAATAACGGGGTGAAAAAGGAAATGTTCAATCTGGAGTGGCACTACACCCGCAAAGTCATGCAGGAAGCCGTGGCCGACTGTGGCATGACGCTCAGCGATTTTTCCTGCATTTTGCCCTACAACTCCAACCACTCTGGCTGGAGCGCCTTCTGTAACGCAATGGCGATTCCATCCACCACGCTGTTTTCCGACAACATCCTGCACAAAGGCCATTCCTTTGGCTCAGACCTGGCGATCAACCTGGCCGATATTGGCTTGAGCAAGGTCGATGCCGGGGCGCACCTGATGAATATAACGGAATCGGACAACGGTTCTTTTTCGGCATTGACCCTTCATCCGGTGAATTGAAATGACAATGACCAACGCCTCCCCGCCTGTCAGGGGCGACGAAGCAACGCCCGAACAATGGCTGCTGAATCTGAAAACGCCTTGCTATGTACTGGACCCGACCGTCGTACTGGCCCGTTTCGCTGATTTGCGCGAGCGTTTGGGTACACCTTTGATCGTGTCGCTCAAGGCCAATCCAAATCTGGATTTGTTGATCCGTTGCGGCCACGCGTTTATCGACGGTGTGGAGCTGGCCAGCCAGGGCGAACTCGATATTGTGGCGGGTCGCATCAACACCCCCAAATACGTGAACAATCCGTCAATGGATGAGGATTTTATGCGCGCAGCCCTGGCATCGCGCTGCACGTTCATTATCGACAGCCTGGAGCAGGCGCAGAGACTGATTCGCGTCATCGGCAAACATCCCGCGCCGCAAACAGTATTGCGCTTGAATGCCGGCCAACTGGTCAGCTCGGGCAAACACCCGGCGGACCATTTCGGCATGAGTCGGCACGACGTCTTGCTGACGGCTGTGGCATTGGCGCAGGCCAACGTGCCAATCATCGGTCTGCATACGTTTGCTGGCTCCAATAGTTTTCACATCGATGACAAGGGTGCCGATGCCGCCGCCCTTGCCCATGCTCTCGCTGCATTTGCGCCGCAAATAGCACAACTCACCGGCATGCCGGTTGAGTTTCTTAACGTCGGCGGCGGTTTCACCGAGAACTTCAATAGCCAGCCGCAGACGTTTGAGGCTTATCGCCAGCGTATCGCACCGCTGCACAAAGCATTCAAGGTCGTCCACGAGTCCGGGCGCGGAATCTTCGCTGGCGCAGGTACCTTCGTGACCCGCGTGCGTTCAGTAAAAGCCCTGGGTGAGCGCTACGTGGCCGTCTGCGACGGTGGCCTGAGCCACAACTTCCTGCTGGCCAAAACTGAATCCATGTTGAAGAACTACGCGCAGCCGCGCCTCTTGCGGCGTCAACAGCCGTCGGCTGACGCGCCCCGATTGCCAATCCAGTTCGTTGGCAGTACCTGCAGCCGCGCCGACGTGATCGGCTGGAGCCATGACTTGTCGGCCCCGCCGAGCGTGGGCGATCTGGTGATCTTCGACAACTGCGGCGCCTATAACCAGACCTACAGCGTCAGCGCTTTTCTCTCGCAAAGTCCGGCACACACTTATATCCACCAGTCCTAGGGACGTCACCATGACCGCCCACATCAGTTTGTACGACCTTTTGAAAGACAGTGCCCAGCACCATGGTGACCGCCGTGCGTTCGCCCAAGGCGCAAGGATAGCGACTTATTCCGAACTGCTGCAGGACGTGCGCCTGACGGCAGGGAGGCTGGCCGCTAGCGGTGTACAAGCGGGCGAACGCGTCGCTGTCTATGCCGGCAAGCAGTACGAAACCGTCGTCATGCTCCTGGCGATCAATGCCCATGGTGCGATCCTGGTGCCCATCAATCCTCAGCTCAAAGAGCAACAGGTACGCCATATCCTGCTGGACAGCGGTGCCCGTTTGCTCGTCAGTACGGGCGCACGCCTCAGACGTATAGAGGCCGCGCTGAAGGACATCGAACTCGATACCTGGCCACTGGAAAAATTACAGCTCGATAACCTCAACTCGTCGGCCGACACGGCGCTTGGCAACGCATCTCCTGCAGTTACAGACAATGACCCTGCCGCCATTTTGTATACCTCCGGCTCCACGGGGCGGCCCAAAGGCGTGGTGCTGTCGCAACGTAACCTGGTGGCTGGCGCCGATAGCGTCGCTGACTATCTGCGCTTGCGCGCCGATGACGTCATCTTGGGAATATTGCCGCTGAGCTTCGATGCCGGGCTCAGTCAACTGACCACGGCGCTGGTCAGCGGCGCTTGCTACGCACCGCTGGATTTCCTGCAAGCGGGCGAAGTCCCGACGTTCTGCGAAGCACATGGCGTCACCGTGATTACCGGCGTGCCGCCACTCTGGATGCAACTGGCGTCAGTACAATGGCCGCAGCCTGCCGGCGCACGCATTCGCTGTTTTGCCAATACCGGCGGGCATATGCCGCCCCCTTTGCTGGAAAAACTCAAAAGCGCATTTCCCAATGCGCTGCCCTACCTGATGTACGGCTTGACCGAGGCTTTCCGCTCTACCTACCTGCCGCCGGAAGCCGCCATCACGCGGCCCGACTCCATCGGCAAGGCGGTACCCAACGCAGATATCCGCGTGATGCGCCAGGACGGCACCGAATGTGCCGCTGGAGAGCATGGCGAGTTGGTGCACCGCGGCGCGTTCGTCACGCTCGGGTACTGGAATGACCCGCAACTGACCGCTCAGCGCTTTCGTCCCTGGCGACAACCGGAGCAGCAGATTTCGCGCGCCGAAACAGCGGTCTGGTCGGGCGATATCGTCTACCGCGACAAGGAAGATTATCTGTATTTCGTGGCGCGTAGCGACGACATGATCAAGACATCCGGCCATCGCGTCAGCCCCACCGAAGTCGAAGAAATCCTGTTTGCCGTGGATGAAGTCACCGAAGCGGCCGCGTTTGGCGTGCCGCATCCGCAACAGGGCGAAGCCATCATCATCAGCATATTCGCCCAGCCGCAGCTACCGACCACAGCCCAGGCACTGATCAAGCTCTGCAAGGACAAACTGCCGACCTATATGGTGCCGCTGCATGTGTCCTTCCATGACTCGCCTTTGCCGCGCAATCCGAACGGCAAGATCGACCGAAAGCAGTTGAAGCAGCAGTTTTCCGAGTTTTTCTCAACTTCACTTACCGTCACGGAATAACCTCATGCTTCGAATCCGCGCTATCGCTTCCCACGTTCCCGACGCGACCCCTTTCCGGGCGGTACAGGCACAGGAAAAAAACATCGGCTATGGCCATCTGCTGTACAAGACCGCCGTCTTTTCCATGCCTCGTGGCAGGGGCAGGCTCGACGCCGAAGAAGAGCTTCGGCTGCTCCCCACGGCGGGCATCGCACTGCCAGTGGCGCCCCCCTTGCAAAGCGGCGCCGACCTGGCGCTGGAAGCGGTAGCACTATTGCGTCAGCAAGTTCCGGCAGAAACGCTGGCACAGGTTACCCATATTGTGGTGACCAATACCGCCCTTAACCAGCGCATCAATGAATCGGTCGCAGGCCGTATCCAGCATGCACTGGGTTTGCCCAAAGCGTTGCCTTTCGCCATCGGTCAATCGGGTACTGCCGGCGTGTTCAACGCACTGACCATGATCGAAGCGCTGGTCAGCCTGGGCGGCAAGGTGCTGTTGGTGGCGTCTGATAAATGGCTTTACCCGTTCTTTCGCGCCTGGGGTGACCTGGTTGTGTACGGCGATGGCGCAGCTGCCATCTTGCTCGATGGTGATGCTCAGCCTACGCCAGGCTGGGGAACGATACGCGCCAGCGCGATGCACTATGGCGCGGCCATTGACAACCCCTGGGGGCTGACGCCTGCCGCCCTGGCTCAACGCCTGCATCCGATGGCGGTGAGCGCAGCGCAAACGGCGATCGAGCGTTCCGGCCTGAAAGCCAGCGATATCGATTGGGTGTTGCCGGCAGGATTCAGCGACAGCTTCACCCTCGGCGTCAGTCGTGAACTGGGCATTGCGCAAGAGCGACATTTCGAATTCGGTGCCCGCGGCCATCAATCGAGCGCGGCCCCTTTGCTGTCGCTAATGCGCCTGCGTGCCACCCTGCCTCCCGGTAAAACGGCCACCGCCTTGCTTTGGGATGCGGCTTTGTGCGGCACCGCTGGCGCCATCGTCGCCGAGATACAGGCTGACGCCTGAACCAAGATGCAAACCGTCTAATAATCAGGAAAACCTATGTCTGCTTATAAAGTCAGCCTGCGTGAGCTTCGCTTTTTCTTGTGGGAACTGCATAAAACCGATCAGAAGTTTCTCGCTCGGGCGCCGTTCAACGACAAGAGTCGTGCCTACTACGATGCCTTGCTGGAACGCGCCAGAGAGTTCGCTTATGAGTTAGGCAAGGCCTACCAAGCCTCCGATCGCCAGGAATGCCGCTTGCTGGAAAACGGCACAGTCGAAATCCCCAAGGAGTTCCACGGACTTTGGCAACGCTATAAGGCTGAGTGGGTTCAGGTACTGGGCAACGACAGTGAATCGCAGCAACCGTCCATGCCGCCGCTGATCCGGCAAAGCATCCAGGAGATGTTCATGGGCGCCAATCCGGCGTTCATGACCTACGGCGGCTTCAATTTGCCGGCCATCAAGCTGTTCAAGCTGCACGCTAGCGCAGCACAAAAGGCCACCTACCTGCGCAAGCTTCAGCGCCACGACTGGGACGCGTGTTTCTGCGCCACCGAGAAGCAGGCCGGCAGCGACCTGACGGCCGTCACTACCCTCGCAAAGCCACTTGAAAACGGTGAATACTCCGTCAGCGGCGAAAAGGTCTACATCTCGGCGGGCATGCATTCGCTGACTGAAAACACCCTGTACTTCGTGTTGGGTCGCATCAACACCACGACCGCGACCTCCTACTCCCTCTCCTGCCTGCTAGTGCCACGCTTCTGGCCCAATCCAGAAACCGGAGAGCTGGAAGACAACCATGTTGAGTGCACTTCATTGCTGCGCAAAATGGGCTTGAAGGGCTGCGCCAATACCCAACTGGTGTTTGGTCGCAGCGGCACCACGCGTGCCGTTCTGCTCGGCGATCGCAAGAATGCCGGATTGCTGCAACTGGTGCCCTTGATGAACCAGGCACGTATGAGCACGGCGATTATCGGCCTGGGCCTGGCCTCCAGCGCCTATTTGCATTCAGTCGAATTCGCTGGCAAACGGCTCCAGGGACGTGCCATCGGCCGCACGTCCGATGCCAGCGCACCGCCGGTGCCCATCATCGAACACGCCGACGTACAGCGCATGCTCCTGGAAATGAAGGCTCGGGTAGAGGGCTGCCGTGGGCTGCTCGGCAAGTTGACCGGTGCATCGACCCAGGCGTTTGCCCTGGAAGCCGAGCCTGTACTGGACGAAGCCCAGGTCGAAAAATATCGCAAGCTGGTGCTGCTGTTCACCCCGGTATGCAAGGCTTTCGTCTCGGACCAGGCTTGGAAAATCTGCGAGCTGGCGATACAAGTGCATGGCGGTGTCGGCTATACCGATGCTTACCCGGTTGAGCAAAATGCGCGCGACGTAAAAATCCTCTCGATCTGGGAAGGCACCAACTATATCCAGTCCCAGGACCTGGTCCGCGACAAGCTGGGGTTTGGCCGGAACTCACGCCTGATCAAGTATTTGCGCGAAGAGCTGGATGCCTTCTTGAGCAGCAAAACGGGTGTCGGTACTGAGCTGCAGAAGCAATTCCCGGTGTTGGAAAACGCCATGATCGCAGTTGAGCAGGCGCTTGCACTTATCGGTGAGCACGTGCGTGCAGGTCGCACACACGAAACCAGTCAGTTCTACACCCGTTTCCTGGAAATGATCGGCCTCACAGCCAGCGCCTGGGTCTTGCTTGAATCAGCCTGCCTGGCAGAGCGTCAGTTGCACCAGCAACTGAGTGCCGAAGAAGCCGCTTTTTACCGGGGCAAGGTCAAGACCGCGCACTATTTTTTCGCCAATATCCTGCCGACGGTAACGCAACACGTACACACCCTGGAAAACCTGCTGGCCGCACACTGCAGCATTGCGCTGGATGAACTGGTGCAGGTAGAGGCTCAGAAACAACCCGCAACTTTGTTTGGTGGATCGAGCACCCTGTATCGCGGCACCAATATCGACGGCGCCACGCTTGAGCCGAATGAAGGCCTGTGGGTCAGGGGTCGCAATCTCAATGAGCTGATCGGCATCGTCGATTTCACCACTGCGTTATGGCTGGCATGGTTTGGCAACATGCCGTCCACTGCCCAAAGCCAGGCGGTTGACGCCGTGCTGGTACAGATTGCCAGCCACCTGTCGCAGATGCCCGCGTATCGGCGCGGCATCGAAGCGGTTGCCGATGGCGGCGCCGGCATGGTGCAGGCAGCGGCCTGCGGCTATCTCGGTGACATGGCCGCGCTGGAAAATCTCGCCCTCAGCGCAGCGACCGCGCGCGGTTTGCCCACACATGCGGACTTTATTCAGGGCCTGGTCAGCGTTGCGGCTGCGCCGCATTTCCTGCAAGCGGCACTCGGTTACACAGCGCCAGCCGCAGCGTCCACCCAACACGCCGAGTGTGTGTTGACGGCAATGGGCGCGACCCACAGCGACTCCCTGTCAGTGCGTGTGGTTGACGCCCTGCTGGTGGCCTGGCACGCCGGGTTCGGCTACATCACGCCGACGGTGCTGGTACCCCGTACGGCAATCGGCACCGGCGTCACCCTTGCCCAGGCGGTGGCGGCTGGTTTTATGGCAAGCGGGCCCAAGCATGTCGGCGCAGCCGAAGAAGCGATGACCTGGTTCAAGACCATCAGTGCGCAAGACAGCCATGAAGACATACGGCGAGCGGTCGACCATGTGCTCGATCAGCCGGGGCAGCTCTTTTTCGGTTTCGGCCACCCGCTGTTTGTGCAGGATCCACGGCCGCCGCATATCCGTGCCCTGTTTACCGAGTGGGGTTTCGGAGCGCGCTACCTGGAGATTTTCGACGTTGTCTGTGCCCACGTCCTGGAGCGTAAAGGCCTGCGTCCGAATATTGATTTCATCACCGCTGCGGCCCTGCTCGATCTCGGCGTGACCCAAGCCCGCTGGAGTGTCGGCCTGGGGCTCTGTGGCCGGGTTGCGGCCATGGTCGCGCATGCCATCGAGCGCCGCGATCGTCCTGCTTTCGGTGTCAGCAGCAAAGCCGCGCGCAAGTTATTGGCCACCGTTCCTGTGGGTTGGCTGTAGTGCAGGAAATGAGCCAGTCGTAAACCGCAATTGATAGTCCAACGCTAACCCCTCTTCTAACGTCATTTGATGCTGGAGCTTATAAATGTTGCTGAAAAATCTACGGCCTGCCGACGAGTACGATCGCTTTGCCTCGCAAGCACTGGAACCCTGGGATGTGTTGTTCGTCACCCGCATCCGCCAGATTGCCCGCGACATGCCGCCCGGAGCCCTGGTAGATATCGGCACCGCCACCGTAGTGGTACCGGTGCGCCTGGCGGCCGACCCCGTGTTAAAGGGCTGGCATTTCATCGGCCTCGATCTGGACGAAACCATGCTTGAAGGTGGCCGACCGCGCATCGAAGCGTTAGGCCTGAGCGATGTCATCGAACTCAAGGTGGGCGACGCCCTGGACCTGCCATTCGCGGACAACAGTCTGACCATGGCGGTCAGCCGCGCCACCTTGCACCATTTGCCGGACAAGGTGAAAAGCTTGACCGAGATGTATCGAGTACTGCAGCCGGGCGGAGTCGGCCTGGTACACGACATGCGCCGCGACGTCGCCCCTGACTTGCTGGAGAAATTCACGCAAATGCGCGCTTCAGTGGGTTATCCGCCCACCCACGTTGAAGAAAAGGTCACGCTGGAAGAAGCGCGCGCCCTGGTCATCGAGGCGGGCCTGGACCATTGCACGGTGGTCAGCAGCCCCCGTTCGGGCATGGGCGCACTGGGTTTCGAAATCCTCATTAAAAAGCCTTCACTGGTTTGATACGCAAATCCCCGGGGAAAAGGCTATGGATCAACGTATAGATCTGGTTGAGCACTTTCAGGAAATGCTGGGCAGCTCGCACGTACGATGTGGCTTCCTGTCGTCCAAGCGCATGCCGCTCGTCATTACGCCTATCGACAGCACGCTAAGCGATAACGGCGAAGCTTTTGCGGCATGGTATCGCCACAACCAGGCGATCTTTGACAGCATGCTGCTGGAATTCGGTTGCCTGTTGTTCCGTGGTTTTGCATTGCGCGAAAACTCGGACTTCCAGGCTATTGCGCAAAATTATCCTGAGCATGCGTTCGGTTACATCGGCGGCGCCACGCCACGCAAGAACATCGCGGGCAGAGTCTACGAATCGACACGCATCCCGGCCACCCTGAAAATCGGCCTGCACCAGGAAAAGGCCTACATGGCGCACTATCCACAGAAACTGGCATTCTTTTGCAAACAGCCCTCCGTACAAGGCGGCGAAACCATACTGTGTGACATGCGAGCAGTCACCCGCCGCCTGCCAGCGCAATTGATCGAACGCCTGCGCGCAGCGCGCATTCTGTACTTGCGCAATTTCCGTACACCCAGCACGCCGGAGAACGAACCGCGCAACACCAATATGCGTGAATACCACCGTCCGTGGGATGAAGCGTTCCTTACCGATGATCCGCAGCGAGTGGAACAGCTGTGCCGCGATACACAACTCAATTACCAGTGGCTCGAAGATGGCAGCGTCACGGTGTCGCATACCGGTGACGCCATCTTGAAACATCCGCTGACGGGCGAAGATATTTGGTTCAATCAACTGTCGACCCAACATAACAATGCCCGCTCCATGGGTGAGCTTGGCTACACCTACATCCAGCGCGCTTACAGGGACAAACCGGCACGCCCTTACGACGTCCGGCTGGGTAACGGTACGCCGATCCTGGAGCATGAAATCGCGCCGGTGTACGACGCACTGGAAGCGGAGGAGATCGCCTTCCCCTGGCACAGCGGTGACATGCTGTTGATCGATAACATCGCCGTAGCCCATGGCCGCAATCCCTTCAAAGGCAAACGCGATGTCCAAGTCGCGTTGTTCGATTGAACATGAATAGCCAAATCCTGCTTGCTGAGGAAACACCCGCGCCGACCAAAAACGCCGTGCAGCCTGAGATGCGGTCGGCACGCACGAGCAGTGATGAACGCTATGCGGCGGCGGCCAGACTTATCCAGGTCACAGCTGGCAGTTTTCGCTTTGAGGCCCGCGATCTGCATCTCCAACGCGGTCGGCATACCGCCATTATCGGTCCGAACGGCGCCGGCAAGACCACCCTGATCGAAGCGTTGCTGGGGTTCCGTCAGGCGCATCTGGAAGAGGCACAGATTCTGGGGGTTGCGGCGGCGCATTTTCTGCAAAGCACCCGGCATCGCAAGCGCCTGGGGGTGCAATTGCAGCGGGTCGAATATGAAGACTCATCGAATGTCAGGGAGATCCTCGATCTGCATCAGGCCCTCTACGGTAGACAAGACCCGCAGGTGGCGCAGGCACTGGATATCGATGCGCTGCGCAAACTGCCTTATCGGGCACTGTCACGCGGCCAGAAGCAGCGCCTCGATCTGTTCGTGGCGCTGGCACACCATCCCGAGCTTGCGGTGCTTGACGAACCCTTTACCGGTCTTGACCGCGCGTATATCAAACGCGTCGCGCACCTGCTGCGCCATGACCTGGCTGACCTGACCATCATCATGATTTGTCACTCGGAGGAAGAACTGGATACCGCAAGCGATGTGGTGTGGGTGTGCAACGGCGGCGTTGAGTATTGCGGCGATAAAGAAACACTGAAGAACCATCTGGTCGGCGCCTTCCATGCCTCTCTACGGCTGGATGATAGCCAGCGTCTGAACGCCATACGTCGCCAGCTGGAAAGTGATAGCGCCACGCTGCGGCTGGCAATGCCATCGGACACTGAAATCAGCGTCTATGGCACCCAGCAACTGGACCAGTCCATACGCACCCTGATCGCTAATGTCGCGTTCCAGCACTTTGAGTTCGGCCCCACCGATTACCGCGACATGTTGCATATCTGCGCCAGGGGAGAACAGGATGTTTAGCATTTTGGCGATATTGACGCGCAACGAGCTGCTGGGTTTCCTGCGCAGCAAGTCGTCGCTGTTCTGGGCGATGGGCTTTCCCATCCTGTTGCTGACCGTGATGCTGATGGCTTTCGGTCAGCGCGGGTCACTGGGTACGGTGAAGGTCGAGTTTCTCGATGCCGGCGCTCAGGAAAGCGCGGACACCAGTTGCAAAGCAGCGATCGAGCAGGCGTTTGCTGGCGCAGATCCGGTAAAGGCCGAGTTTTCAACGCTAAGCAGCCCTGCCACCGTCGCGGCAAACACGGTACGCATTGTATTCGCGGCAGGCGACGGTCCGTTGCAGGTGCAATATGACTTCAACGGCCAGTTGGCGGTACGCGCTGCTGCTCGTGTGATCGAAATCGCCGCGGTCAGGTGTTCGGCGGCCAAGCGCGGCATTGTGTCGGCAGACCTGGTGCATTTCGAAGATGCGGCGTCTGGTGCCAAGCCCTTCGACTATGGCCAGTTTTTTACCACCGGCATTCTGGTCATCGTGTTGATGTCACTGGGCATCATGTCCACCGCCCTGTCGATTGCCAGCCTGCGTGAACACAATGCACTCAAGATCTACGCATGTTTTCCAGTGCCAAAGCTGGTTTTTCTGGCGTCCGTGCTGTTGTCGCGGGTAGTGATGATGCTGGTTTCCGTGGGGTCCTTGCTGCTCGTGGCACGTTATGGGTTCGGCATCGACATCTCGCTGTGGAGTATGCAGACCTTGCGTGCGTTGCCGGTCATTCTGCTGGGCGGCGCCATGTTGCTGTGCGTCGGTCTCCTGCTGGCCAGTCGTACCTCCTCGGTGAAGGAAACCGAATTGCTTTGCCATCTGATCCATTACCCGGCCCTGTTCTTCGGCAACCTGACCATCCCTTTGAACGATGCGCCAGCCTGGATCAAAAACATGCTCTCGGTGGTTCCGATCAACCAGTTTGTCTCGGTACTGCGTCAGGTGATGCTGGACGGTACGTCCCTGCCTGCGCTGTGGCTGCCTTTGCTGACCATGGCAGGCTGGACCGCGTTGTTTCTTACCGCTGCCACTTTAATGTTCCGCTGGCACAAGAGTTAATCCCGGGACTCAGGCATTTCATTGCATCTCAATTTCAAGGAAACAAGCATGTCTGTCAGCAAGTTAGCGCGTGCCTATTGGTCGAATGCCAGTGCATTCATTCCGGTGATCGTGTTCCTGATGTGGGGGCGTTTCGGACCGGGTGACGCAGGCGTGCGCTGGGATACTGCGTATGTGGTCAGCGGCATTCTCAGCATTGGGCACATATTCTGGCTATTCAAAAACCGGCCCGGCCATTGGATCGCGTTGGGCGTCGACCTGTATTTGCTGATCGGCGCGTTATTGGCTGCGGTATCTGCCCCTACGTTGCAAGTCTGGGGTCAGGAACTCGGCGCTGCGCCCGTGCTGGCGTGCGTATTGGTGATTGGCGTGGGGGCCACCTGGTTGTCTCCACTGGGTTTCGTCGGCGAAGCCAGCAACGATAGGGCGTTGGTCCGACGGCTCTCCGTGATGCTGCTGATTACCGCAGCAATCGCCGTCGCGGTGGCGCTGGTTTTGCGCCATAACACGTTGCTCGGCGGCGTGTTGCCGATCATCGCCCTGGTGCTGGTACGCAGTCAGTTGCAGAAGCGCGTGGTTGTGGCGCAATGAGCGACATGGAACATATACAGGCGTTTCTGGCCGAAGTGGCCGAACACCTGGGGCTGGCGTCGCTGCTAACCGGGGATGCCTGTGCGCCCTATGAAACCGACGTGATGCAATACCGCGGCCGCGCTGCAGCGGTCGTAATCCCGCAGGATACCCAGGCGGTCAGCACGCTGATGCGATTAGCTGTGCGCCATCGCATACGCCTGGTCGCCCAAGGCAACCGCAGCGGGCTGGTGGGCGGCGCCATCACCGACAACTCCGGCAAGCAAGTGATCGTGTCCCTTTCGCGCATGCGCCAAGTGCGCGAGATTGATCCCTTGAACCGCACTGTCATTGTCGAAGCGGGCGCGCTCTTGTCAGAGCTCAATCGCAAGCTGGAAACCCATTCGCTGTATTTTCCTATCGATATCGGCAGCGATCCGGCGATAGGCGGATTGATCGGCGCCAATGCTGGCGGCAGCCGCTTGCTCAAGCATGGCGACGTGCGGCATAACCTGCTCGGCATCGAAGTGGTACTGGCCGATGACAACGGTACAGTCGTGCAACTGCTCGCGCCGTTGCGCAAGAACAATACCGGGCTGGACCTCAAGCAGTTGTTTGTCGGCACCGGCGGCGCCTTCGGCATCATTACGGCGGCGACGCTTGAGCTCCAGCGTATCGACCAGTCGACGCAAAGCGTTTTTGTTGCCTTGCCTGACCATGCGACAGCACTTGAGGTGCTGCAGGCCTTCGAAGAGCATTTTGGCGATCTACTGTGCGCTTTCGAAGTGATCTCCGAGCCAGCGCTGGCCATTACCCTGCGCAATTTCCCCACGCTGCGCCACCCGTTCGGGCAATCATCGGCACGCTGTTATGCGTTGATCGAGATCGCCAGCAGCATGCCTGGCTTGCACGCGCTGTTTGCAGAGCGAACCGAACAAGTGTGGGAGCAGCTGTATGAAAGCGCGCGGGTTGTCGACGCGGTCCTGGGGCATTCCAGCAGCTTTTGGCCGCTGCGCGACAACCTGCCGCTGGCCATCGCCAGTGAAGGCATTCCACTCTCGTTCGACGTGGCGTTTTCGCGCTCACGCTTGGTGGCTTTCCGCGAGCAGGCGGCACAGTGGCTGCAGCACGAACATCCGTTGCTGCAACTTTACGATTTCGGCCATTTTGCCGACGGCGGCTGTCATTTGATTGTGCTGGTGCCCCACGCCCATATCGCCCAGTACGGTATCGCCCGGCTAGTCGCTGTACGTAGCGGCATCTATAGGCTGGTGTCAGAAAACGGCGGCAGCTTCAGTGCAGAGCATGGCGTCGGGCCGGTGAATGCAGCCTATTACAGCAAGCACACGACGCCCAAGGTGCAGGAAATCAGCAGGGCCATGCAGCAATTGATGGATCCGCAGGCTGTGTTGGGCCGCTACCGCTATACATAGAACGAAAAAATGCAGGTCTGACGATGACACAGCAAGATAGAGAAAATCCGATGATTACCGGCGACATGCTCATTGGCCGCTCGGCCGTGCGGGGCAACCAAGGATTGCTGTCGGCAATCAACCCTGCCACCCATGAAAAGCTAGGCCCCGACTTCGGCGGCGGCGGTATCGCTGAAATTGAGCAGGCCTGCACGCTGGCGCAGCAGGCCTGTGATAGCTACCGCGAAACCACGGCAGAGCAACGTGCTCAATTCCTGGAAGCAATCGCCACTGGCATCCTGGCGTTGGGGGCAACGCTGATCGAGCGCGCTTCCCTGGAGTCGGGATTGCCTGCAGCGCGCCTGATCATCGAACGGGGCCGCACCGTGAGCCAGTTGCGGTTATTTGCCAAGGTCGTGCGCGACGGTCACTACCTGGGAGCCACCCTCGACTCTGCCTTAGCGACGCGCATCCCTTCTCGCCCCGACCTGAGGCTGCGCAAGATCGCACTCGGTCCGGTTGCTGTTTTTGGCGCCAGCAATTTCCCCCTGGCTTTTTCGGTTGCCGGCGGCGATAGCGCCGCAGCCTTGGCCGCTGGCTGCCCGATAGTGGTAAAGGCCCATGAGGCTCATCTGGGTACGTCTGAACTGGTAGGCCGGGTGATCCAACAAGTGGCCGCTGCCCACAATTTGCCAGAGGGCGTGTTTTCCCTGCTCATAGGCGACGGTAACCGGTTCGGCCAGACCCTGGTCAGTCATCCCGCGATCAAGGCAGTCGCCTTCACGGGTTCGCGACAAGGCGGCCTGGCGCTGTCGCGTACAGCGGCGCAAAGGAGCGAACCGATTCCGGTATACGCCGAAATGAGCTGCATCAATCCCATGTTCCTGTTGCCGCATGCACTGTCGAAGCGCTCCAGCGAGATCGGCCGTGGATTCGTTGATGCCCTGACGATGAGTGCCGGGCAATTGTGTACTAATCCGGGCCTGGTGATTGCTATAGAAGGTCAGCATCTGACCCAGTTTTGCAGCACGGCCCTGGATGCCCTGCGCAAAAAGGCGGCGGCAACCATGCTGACGCCGGGAATTCATCATGCCTACCTCGCCGGTATCGAGGAGCTGGGCAATATCAACGGGGTTACGACGCTGGGGCAAGGTTGCCCGGCCGAAAGGCCATGTGCAGCACAAGCCACATTGTTTGTAACGGATGCCACCACCTTTCTGACTACAGGAAGACTGGGCGACGAAATATTCGGTCCCGGCTCGTTGATAGTCGCCTGCAAAAATGAAGATGAAATGCTTGCGGTCGCCGAGCACCTGTCAGGGCAACTGACTGCGACATTGCAACTGGATGACGCTGATCTTGGGCTGGCAAGAAAACTGTTGCCCATCCTTGAGCGCAAGGCGGGTCGCATCGTGGCGAACGGTTATCCGAACAACGTCGAGGTATCTCACGCGATGGTGCATGGCGGCCCGTTCCCGGCCAGTTCGGATAGTCGTAGTAGCGCCGTCGGCGCCAGTGCCATAGACAGGTTCTTGCGGCCGGTGTGTTATCAGGACTTGCCTGCGGCCTTGATGCCAGCTGCGCTACAAGATGGCAATCCGCTAGAACTCTGGCGGACGGTCAATGGTAATTGTGTTCCTGCCTGAATCGGGGAGAAAGCGAGATGAGTCCCACCTTTAATAGTTAAAAAACTTACGACTAAAAACCATAAAAAAAGCCCCTAATAAGGCAATACTGTTCACTTAAGAGCAACGCTACTCAATTGTGGGAGCGGGCTTGCCCGCGATGGTCTTCAGAGCGACGCATTTACTCAGTAAATACGCGTCATCGTTCACGACCATCGCGAGCAAGCCCGCTCCCACAGAGTTGGAAATCGCTTAAGTGAACAGCATTGCCTAATAAGGGGCTTTTCAGCAGATTTTTTACATTAATGTCTCAGGTAATTCTCAGAACGGGATATCGTCATCAAAGCTGTCGAAATCCGGAGCTGGCTGCGGTGCCTGCTGTTGCGGTGCAGGGCGCGACTGCTGTTGCTGTTGCTGCTGCGGTGCAGGGCGTTGAGCCTGCTGACGCGGAGCCGACTGTTGTTGCTGGTAGTTGTTGCCACCACCCTGGTTTTGCTGATCGCCCTGTGGACGGCCACCCAGCAGCTGCATGGTGCCTTGCATGTCGACCACGATTTCGGTGGTGTAACGCTTGATGCCGTCTTTTTCCCATTCGCGGGTCTGCAGCTTGCCTTCGATGTACACCTGCGAACCCTTGCGCAGGTATTCGCCAGCGATTTCGGCAACTTTGCCGAACATCGACACACGGTGCCATTCAGTCTTTTCGACTTTCTGGCCGGTTTGCTTGTCAGTCCATTGTTCGCTGGTTGCCAGACTCAGGTTGGTCACGGCATTACCGTTAGGCAAGTAGCGAACTTCGGGATCCTGGCCGCATGTGCCGACCAATATAACTTTGTTAACCCCACGGGCCATAACGTTCTCCTAGGCTTCGCACGTCGGCGCTGGGTTAACCAACTGCTCGAGTGTCGCGCGATCCAATAGTTCGGTGTCCAATTTGATATAAATCGCCGACTCTTCAGCCACGATCACTGCATCTGTAACGCCAGTAACAGCCTTTAAACGCTCAGCCAGACCTGCTTCGCGCAGCGCCTCAGGTGATAACGGCAAGCGCAGGCTTGTTACATAGGGTGGTTCACGCATGGTAACAGCAAAGGCCAGCCAGAGTGCAGCCAGACCTGCGCATCCAAGGAACACAACCGACAAACCGCCATGCTGGAACATCCAGCCGCCGAGTATGCCGCCCAGTGCCGAACCAAGGAACTGGCTGGTGGAGTAAACCCCCATTGCCGTGCCCTTGCCGCCTGCGGGTGAAACCTTGCTGATCAGCGAAGGCAGTGACGCCTCAAGCAGGTTGAAGGCCGTGAAGAACACCACAGTGCCAATCACCAACGCCCGCAAGCTGTCGCCGAACTTCCAGAAGAATAGCTCAGTGAGCATCAAGGTCACGACGGCGCCGAGTAAAACTCGTTTCATTTTGCGTTTCTTTTCGCCGTAGATAATGAACGGAATCATGGCGAAAAAAGAAATCAGCAAGGCCGTCAGGTACACCCACCAGTGCTGTTCCTTGGGCAAACCGGCCTTTTCGACCAGCGCCAGCGGCAAGGCGATAAAGCTCGACATCAACATGGCGTGTAACACAAAAATGCCAAGATCCAGACGCAACAGGTCGGGGTGACGCAGGGTTGGCAGCAAGGCCTGCTTCGCCACGCCGGACTCACGATGCTGCAAGGTTCCGGTAGAGCGCGGCACCATGAACATCACAATCACAATCCCGCACAGCGCCATTGCCCCGGTCGCCAGAAACAGCCCGGACAACCCGAAGGCACGGGTCAGCAGCGGCCCCACGACCATGGCGACGGCAAAGGACAAACCGATGGTCATGCCGATCATGGCCATGGCCTTGGTGCGATGCTGCTCACGGGTCAGATCTGACAGCAACGCCATGACCGCTGCAGAAATAGCCCCTGCGCCTTGCAGGATGCGTCCCGCAATAACGCCCCAAATCGAATCGGAATTGGCCGCCAGCACACTGCCCAGGGCGAAGACGATCAACCCCAGGTAAATAACCGGACGCCGACCGATACGATCAGAAATCACCCCAAAGGGGATCTGAAAAATAGCCTGGGTCAGGCCATAAGCGCCAATTGCCAGGCCGATCAAGGCAGGCGTCGCGCCAGCAAGGTCCATCCCATAGGTCGCCAGAACCGGCAACACCATAAACATGCCAAGCATACGGAAGGCGAACACAAGGGCCAGACCGCTTGCTGCTCGGGTCTCGCCGCTACTCATGCGTTCGCTGTGGGGATCGTGCATGGAAAAACCTCATGTGAACCGGCGGCGATTCTATCAGTCCCATCGTGTAACAGCACATACACGAGAGCGGCGCGACGCTTTGTCACGCAAAAGTTATAAAGGCTGCTTGAATGACATCGTGCCATCAAGGCCTGCACAGCTTTCGCACAGATCCGTATACTCATCCGTTTACGTTATGCCCGCCAAGCGAGGCCGCAGTGGACAAGATCCTGATACGTGGGGCACGAACCCACAACCTGAAGAACATCGACCTGACCCTGCCAAGGGACAAACTGATCGTCATCACCGGACTGTCTGGCTCCGGCAAATCATCCCTGGCGTTTGACACGTTGTATGCCGAAGGGCAGCGGCGTTATGTCGAGTCGCTGTCAGCCTATGCGCGACAGTTCCTGTCGATGATGGAAAAACCTGACGTCGATACCATCGAAGGTCTGTCACCGGCGATTTCCATCGAGCAGAAATCGACCTCGCACAACCCGCGTTCCACGGTTGGCACCATCACCGAAATCTACGATTACCTGCGTCTGCTGTATGCCCGCGTAGGTATCCCGCGCTGCCCGGATCACGACATTCCTCTGGAAGCCCAGACCGTGAGCCAGATGGTCGACCTGGTGCTGGCGCAGCCTGAGGGCAGCAAACTGATGTTGCTGGCGCCGGTAATTCGCGAGCGCAAGGGCGAGCATCTTTCGGTGTTTGAAGAACTGCGCGCCCAGGGCTTTGTCCGGGCCAGGGTCAACGGCAAGCTCTGCGAACTGGACGAGTTGCCCAAGCTCGACAAGCAGAAAAAGCACACCATTGATGTCGTGGTCGACCGCTTTAAAGTGCGTGCCGATCTGCAACAGCGCCTGGCCGAGTCATTCGAAACAGCGTTGAAGCTGGCCGACGGCATTGCCCTGGTTGCGCCGATGGACGATGAGCCGGGCGAAGAGATGATCTTCTCCGCGCGCTTCGCCTGCCCGATCTGCGGCCACGCGATCAGCGAGCTGGAACCCAAGCTGTTTTCCTTCAACAACCCCGCCGGTGCATGTCCGACCTGTGACGGCCTGGGGGTCAAGCAGTTCTTCGATATCAAGCGCCTGGTCAATGGCGAACTGACGCTGGCCGAGGGCGCCATACGCGGCTGGGACAGGCGCAACGTTTATTACTTTCAGATGCTCGGGGCCCTGGCCAAGCATTACGACTTCAGCCTTGAAGTGCCGTTCAGCGAGCTGCCGGCCGACAAGCAAAAAGTCATCTTGTACGGCAGTGGCACGCAAAACGTTGATTTCCGCTACCTGAATGATCGTGGTGACATCGTCAAACGTGCTCACCCGTTTGAAGGCATCGTGCCGAACCTTGAGCGTCGCTATCGCGAAACCGAATCGGCGACCGTGCGTGAAGAGCTGGCCAAGTTCCTCAGCACCCAGTCCTGCCCGGACTGCCGTGGCACCCGTCTGCGTCGTGAGGCGCGTCATGTGTGGGTTGGCGAAAAAACCCTGCCAGCTGTCACCAATATGCCGATTGGTGATGCGACCGAGTACTTCAGTACCCTGAGCCTGACCGGGCGCCGTGGGGAAATTGCCGACAAGATCCTCAAGGAAATTCGCGAACGCCTGCAATTTCTGGTGAATGTGGGCCTCGACTATCTGTCACTGGATCGCAGCGCCGATACCTTGTCAGGCGGTGAAGCCCAGCGTATTCGTCTGGCCAGCCAGATTGGTGCGGGGCTGGTTGGGGTGCTGTATATCCTCGACGAGCCCTCCATCGGCCTGCACCAGCGTGATAACGACCGTTTGCTGGGCACCCTCAAGCACCTGCGCGATATCGGCAACACGGTGATCGTGGTGGAGCACGACGAGGACGCCATTCGCCTGGCCGACTATGTGGTTGATATCGGCCCGGGCGCGGGCGTGCATGGCGGCCATATCGTCGCTGAAGGCACACCGGCCGAAGTCATGGCACACCCTGACTCGCTGACCGGCAAATACCTGTCGGGCCGGGTGAAAATCGCCGTGCCTGCCCAGCGCACGCCACGCAACAAGAAGCTGACGCTGTCGCTCAAGGGCGCCCGCGGCAACAACTTGCGCAATGTGGATCTGGAAATTCCGATCGGCCTGCTGACCTGTGTAACCGGGGTTTCCGGCTCGGGTAAATCGACCCTCATCAACAACACGCTCTACCCGCTCAGCGCCACCGCACTCAATGGCGCCACCACGCTGGAAGCAGCCGCGCACGACAGCATCAAGGGGCTGGAGCACCTGGACAAGGTCGTCGACATCGACCAAAGCCCGATTGGCCGAACGCCGCGCTCCAACCCTGCGACTTACACCGGGCTGTTTACCCCGATCCGTGAATTGTTCTCGGGCGTGCCTGAGTCCCGCTCCCGCGGTTATGGCCCGGGGCGTTTCTCCTTCAACGTGAAGGGCGGACGCTGTGAAGCCTGTCAGGGTGATGGCCTGATCAAGGTAGAAATGCACTTTCTCCCGGACATCTACGTGCCGTGCGATGTGTGCAAGAGCAAGCGCTACAACCGTGAAACCCTTGAGATCAAATACAAGGGCAAGAGCATCCACGAAGTGCTGGAGATGACCATCGAAGAGGCGCGAGTATTCTTTGATGCAGTCCCTGCCCTGGCGCGTAAGCTGCAAACGCTGATGGATGTAGGCTTGTCCTATATCAAGCTCGGACAATCGGCCACTACGCTGTCAGGCGGTGAGGCACAACGGGTCAAGTTGTCCCGCGAACTGTCCAAGCGTGATACCGGCAAGACCCTGTATATCCTCGATGAGCCTACAACCGGTTTGCACTTTGCCGATATCCAGCAATTGCTGGATGTGCTGCATCGCCTTCGCGATCACGGCAATACCGTGGTCGTGATCGAGCACAACCTGGACGTGATCAAGACGGCTGACTGGCTGGTGGATCTTGGGCCGGAAGGCGGCTCCAAGGGTGGGCAGATTATTGCGACAGGTACACCAGAAGATGTGGCCGAGATGAAGCAATCACATACTGGCTTCTATCTGAAGCCACTGTTGATTCGCGACAAGGCTTAAATCGCGGTACAAAAAAGCCCCTGCCATCGTGAGATGGCAGGGGCTTTTTATTGATCGACAATCAAGCTCTTGTGGCGGCGGGCTTGCTCGCGATGCAGACGCTGCGGTATGGCTGGATCAGCGCGGTGATGCCATCGCGGGCAAGCCACGCTCGCACCTAAGGCAAAAACACCCCAACTTCATCTAAATCAGAACTGCGATTGCAGGTAGTTCTGCAGACCGATCGACTTGATCAGGCCCAGCTGTTTTTCCAGCCAGTAGGTATGATCTTCCTCGGTATCCGCCAACTGAATGCGCAACATGTCGCGGCTTACATAGTCCTTGTGCAGCTCGCACAGGGCAATGCCTTTACACAGGGCAGCACGTACCTTGTATTCAAGACGCAGGTCGGCAGCGAACATCTCAGGCACCGTGGTGCCCACATCCAGATCATCCGGACGCATGCGCGGAGTACCTTCGAGCATCAGAATCCGGCGCATCAACGCATCAGCGTGTTGTGCCTCTTCTTCCATTTCATGGTTGATGCGCTCGTAAAGCTTGGTAAAGCCCCAGTCCTCGTACATACGGGAATGGACAAAATATTGGTCACGCGCAGCCAACTCGCCGGTCAGCAACGTGTTGAGATAATCGATTACATCCGGGTGGCCTTGCATCGCCTTACATCTCCCTGCTTGAAAGACTGTAGTTTGAACCAAGCCGACTGAGAGGTCACGGCCAAATCGCAATAAAAACCCTGTTTTGACGAGAAAACAGGGTTAAAAAACGCAAAAACCGCCCAATTGAGGGCGGTTCTGCTTCTCACTTAGAGTTAGTTACGCTGTACACCCAGCGCCTTTGCAACCCCGTCACCGTAAGCCTGATCAGCATTGTAGAAATGCTGGAGCTGACGCTCGACGACATCACTCGTTACACCGGCCATAGCGCCTGCAATGTTGTTGATCAGCAGAGCTTTCTGCTCGTCATTCATCAGACGGAACAGGGCACCGGCGTGGCTGTAGTAATCGCTGTCTACGCGATGATCATAACGATCAGCAGCACCACTCAGGGCCAAGGGTGGCTCAGCGTATTGAGGCGCTTGTTTCGGTGCGTCGCCATAACTGTTTGGCTCATAGTTCGGGGCAGCACCACCATTGTTGCCAAAGGCCATGGAGCCATCACGCTGATAGTTATGCACAGGCACCCGTGGCGAGTTGATAGGCAAGTGCTGGTGGTTGGTGCCTACACGGTAGCGATGGGCATCGGCATAGGCGAACACACGGCCTTGCAGCATGCGGTCAGGCGACAGACCGACACCCGGGACCATATTGCTCGGGCCAAACGCTGCCTGCTCCACTTCCGCAAAGTAGTTCAGCGGGTTGCGGTTCAACTCCAGCTCACCGATTTCAATCAGCGGGAATTCTTTCTGCGACCAGGTCTTGGTCACGTCAAACGGGTTCTCATAATGGGCTGCAGCTTGCGCTTCGGTCATGACCTGCATGCACACGCGCCATTTCGGGAAATCACCGCGCTCAATGGCTCCAAACAAGTCCCGTTGGGCGTAGTCCGGATCGGTACCGGCAAGACGTGCTGCTTCAGCAGGTGGCAGGTTCTTGATGCCTTGCTTGGTCTTGTAGTGCCATTTGACCCAGTGACGCTCACCGGCCGCATTGATCAGGCTGTAGGTGTGGCTACCAAAGCCATGCATGTGACGGTATCCATCAGGAATACCGCGATCGGAAAACAGGATGGTGACCTGGTGCAACGACTCAGGCGAGTGCGACCAGAAGTCCCACATCATCTGCGCACTTTTAAGGTTGCTTTGCGGCAAACGTTTTTGCGTGTGGATAAAGTCAGGAAACTTCAGCGGGTCACGAATAAAGAACACGGGGGTGTTGTTGCCCACGATATCCCAGTTGCCTTCTTCGGTATAAAACTTGAGGGCAAAACCACGCGGGTCGCGTTCGGTATCAGCCGAGCCACGCTCGCCGCCTACGGTGGAGAAGCGCAGAAAGGTCGGGGTTTGCTTGCCGATGGTGTCAAACAGCTTGGCGCTGCTGTACTGGGCCATGTCGCGGGTGACGGTGAAGGTACCGTGGGCGCCAGAACCCTTGGCATGTACGCGACGCTCAGGGATGTTTTCACGGTTGAAATGCGCGAGCTTTTCGATCAGATGAAAATCGTCGAGAAGCAAAGGGCCACGAGGGCCGGCAGAACGAGAATTCTGGTTATCAGCAACTGGAGCGCCGCTGGCGGTTGTAAGCGTTTTGGTCTGGCTCATGGGTTTGCTTCCTCAGTCAGTCTTTGTACTGCCGGCTAATCGGCTGACGAGGAGTATTGACCATGTTCTGTGCATGGGCAAATGCATTAAATGATCAGAATCAATAGAAAAGCATAATCACACAGGCACAAAAAACCGGGCACTAGGCCCGGTTCTTTGTAGAGACTGACGTCTTACTCAGCGGATACAGCTTCACCGCCAACTGGACGATCAACCAACTCGACGTACGCCATAGGCGCGTTGTCGCCAGCGCGGAAACCGCACTTGAGGATGCGCAGGTAGCCACCCTCACGAGTTGCATAACGCTTGCCCAGATCGTTGAACAGCTTACCAACCATAGCTTTCGAACGAGTACGGTCGAAGGCCAGACGGCGGTTAGCAACAGAATCAATCTTGGCCAGAGTAATCAGCGGCTCAGCAACACGACGCAGTTCTTTGGCTTTCGGCAGAGTCGTTTTGATCAGCTCGTGCTCGAACAACGACACTGCCATGTTTTGAAACATAGCCTTGCGGTGCGAGCTAGTGCGGCTCAGGTGACGACCACTTTTACGATGACGCATGGTTCATTCCTTACCAAACACAACGTTCGGTGATTACGACGATCAGGCAGTCGCCTTGTCGTCCTTCTTAAGACTTGCAGGCGGCCAGTTGTCGAGGCGCATGCCGAGGGACAGACCACGGGAGGCCAGAACGTCCTTGATTTCAGTCAAGGATTTCTTGCCCAGGTTCGGAGTCTTCAACAGTTCTACTTCGGTGCGCTGAATCAGGTCACCAATGTAGTAAATGTTCTCCGCCTTAAGGCAGTTGGCCGAACGCACGGTCAGTTCCAGATCGTCAACAGGACGAAGCAGGATCGGATCGATCTCGTCTTCCTGCTCGATTACCACTGGCTCGCTGTCACCTTTGAGGTCGACGAATGCAGCCAACTGCTGTTGCAGGATGGTTGCAGCACGACGAATGGCCTCTTCAGGATCCAGTGTACCGTTGGTTTCCAGATCAATAACCAGCTTGTCCAGGTTAGTACGCTGCTCGACACGGGCGTTTTCCACCACGTATGCGATACGGCGAACCGGGCTGAACGAAGAGTCAAGCTGCAAGCGACCAATGCTGCGGCTTTCGTCTTCATCGCTCTGACGCGAGTCTGCTGGTTCATAACCACGACCACGAGCTACGGTGAGCTTCATGTTCAAGGCGCCGTTAGACGCCAGGTTGGCGATTACGTGATCGGGATTAACGATCTCGACATCATGATCCAGCTGAATATCGGCAGCGGTAACCACCCCCGAACCCTTCTTCGACAAGGTCAGCGTAACTTCGTCACGGCCGTGCAGCTTGATAGCCAGACCTTTAAGGTTCAACAGGATTTCAATTACGTCTTCCTGTACACCTTCGATGGCGCTGTACTCGTGGAGCACACCGTCAATCTCGGCCTCGACTACTGCACAGCCTGGCATTGAGGACAACAGGATGCGGCGCAGCGCGTTGCCCAGGGTGTGGCCAAAACCACGCTCGAGAGGCTCGAGTGTGATTTTAGCGCGGGTTGGACTGACAACTTGCACATCAATATGGCGAGGTGTCAGGAACTCATTTACCGAAATCTGCATGGATGCACCTATTTTCTAGCCCTTACTTGGAGTAGAGCTCGACAATCAGGCTTTCGTTGATGTCGGCGGACAGATCACTGCGAGCAGGAACGTTCTTGAAAACGCCCGACTTCTTCTCAGTGTCTACTTCTACCCATTCTACGCGGCCACGTTGGGCACACAGATCGAGAGCTTGGACAATGCGAAGCTGGTTCTTTGCTTTCTCGCGGATAGCGACCACGTCACCAGCACGAACCTGGTAGGACGGAACGTTTACGGTCTGACCGTTAACGCTGATCGACTTGTGCGATACCAACTGACGAGATTCGGCACGAGTAGAACCGAAACCCATACGGTATACGACGTTATCCAGGCGGCATTCGAGCAGTTGCAGCAGGTTTTCACCGGTTGCACCTTTCTTGCCAGCAGCTTGTTTGTAGTAGCCGCTGAACTGACGCTCGAGAACGCCGTAGATACGACGGACCTTCTGCTTTTCACGCAGTTGGGTACCGTAGTCGGATTGGCGACCGCGGCGTTGGCCGTGGATGCCTGGAGCAGCTTCAATATTGCACTTCGATTCGATAGCGCGCACACCACTCTTCAGGAAGAGATCAGTGCCTTCACGACGTGCCAGTTTGCATTTTGGACCAATGTAACGAGCCATTCTTTACAGTCTCCTGATTACACGCGGCGCTTCTTCGGCGGACGGCACCCGTTGTGCGGGATTGGCGTCACGTCGGTGATGCTGGCGATCTTATAGCCACAGCCGTTCAAAGCACGGACAGCGGACTCACGACCTGGACCTGGGCCCTTGACGTTAACGTCAAGGTTTTTCAGGCCATATTCCAGCGCAGCTTGACCAGCACGTTCAGCAGCTACTTGAGCAGCGAACGGGGTGGACTTGCGAGAACCGCGGAAACCCGAACCACCAGAGGTAGCCCAAGAAAGCGCATTACCCTGACGATCCGTGATGGTCACGATGGTGTTGTTGAAAGACGCGTGGATGTGGGCGATGCCATCAACCACTGTCTTTTTAATTTTTTTACGAGGACGAGCAGCAGGTTTTGCCATGACTAAATTCCTGTCGATTCGCTGGTGCGATTACTTGCGGATCGGCTTACGCGGACCTTTGCGAGTACGCGCGTTGGTCTTGGTACGCTGACCGCGCACTGGAAGACCACGACGATGGCGCAGACCGCGGTAGCAGCCCAAGTCCATCAAGCGTTTGATTTTCATGTTGACTTCACGACGCAGGTCACCTTCAGTGGTGAACTTCGCCACTTCGCCACGCAGCAACTCAATCTGCTCGTCGCTCAGATCCTTGATCTTAGCGGCTGGGTTTACACCAGCATCCGCACAGATTTTCTGTGAGGTAGTGCGACCAACACCATAGATGTAGGTCAGCGAGATAACAGTGTGCTTGTTATCTGGAATGTTAACGCCTGCAATACGGGCCATTCAGTGGGACTCCAATTGACAGCTACCTACGCCCCGGAAGCCAAGAAATAGGGCGCGAGATAATATCGCTGTAATAACAAATAATCAACCCAGCAGCGCACTAGCTGCTGGGCTTCAAACAGATCACACTCAGCCTTGGCGCTGTTTGTGACGTGGTTCCGCGCTGCAAATTACCCGAACAACACCTTCGCGGCGAATAATCTTGCAGTTACGGCACAGCTTTTTCACCGATGCACGAACTTTCATCACCAACTCCTCTCACCTTACGGGGTAGTACTTCAGCGAAGCATGCCGCTGCCGTAGCCCTTCAGGTTGGCTTTCTTCATCAGGGATTCGTACTGGTGCGAAACGAGGTGCGATTGTACTTGGGACATGAAGTCCATAACAACCACAACAACGATCAGCAACGAGGTCCCGCCAAGGTAGAACGGAACGTTTGCCGCAACCACCAGGAACTGGGGCAACAGGCACACGGCCGTCATATAAAGAGCACCGAACAGAGTCAAACGAGTCAAAACGCCATCAATATAGCGTGCCGACTGCTCGCCTGGACGGATACCCGGAATAAAGGCACCGGACTTCTTCAGGTTTTCCGCTACGTCTTTCGGATTGAACATCAACGCCGTATAGAAGAAGCAGAAGAAAATAATCCCTGCACTAAACAGCAGAATATTCAACGGCTGACCAGGAGCGATCGACTGCGAGATGTCCTGCAACCAGCCCATACCTTCAGACTGACCGAACCAGGCACCCAGCGAAGCCGGGAACAGCAAAATGCTGCTCGCAAAAATAGCCGGAATAACACCGGCCATATTCACTTTCAGCGGTAGGTGGCTAGTCTGCGCAGCAAACACCTTGCGGCCCTGCTGACGCTTGGCGTAGTGAACAGCAATACGACGCTGGCCACGCTCAATGAACACCACAAAACCGATAATCGCTACTGCCAGCAAACCGATAGCAACCAGAGCGAAGATATTGATATCGCCCTGACGTGCAGACTCGAAAGACTGCCCGATTGCTCTCGGAAGACCGGCGACGATACCCGAAAAAATCAACATCGAGATACCGTTGCCAACACCACGTTCAGTAATCTGCTCACCCAGCCACATCATGAACATTGCACCCGCCACAAAAGTGGTTACTGCAACGAAATGGAAGCCCAGGTCACCAGTGAACGCTACGCCCTGCCCTGCCAGACCAATGGACATGCCAATAGCCTGAACAAGAGCAAGAACGACAGTGAGGTAGCGGGTGTACTGGCTTATCTTGCGACGGCCAGCTTCACCTTCCTTCTTCAACTGCTCCAGCTGCGGGCTGACAGCGGACATAAGCTGCATGATGATCGATGCCGAAATGTACGGCATGATCCCCAGCGCAAAAATACTCATCCGCTCCAGCGCGCCGCCGGAAAACATGTTGAACAAGCTAAGTATGGTCCCCTCATTCTGTCGAAACAGGTCCGCCAGCCGGTCCGGGTTGATACCTGGAACTGGGATGTGTGCGCCTATCCGGTAGACGATAATCGCCAGGAATAGAAAACGCAGTCGAGCCCAGAGCTCGGATAACCCGCCTTTGCTGAGCGCTGAGAGAGCACCTTGCTTAGCCATTTATTCCTCGAACTTGCCGCCAGCTGCTTCGATAGCCGAACGCGCACCTTTGGTGGCGCCGATTCCCTTGCCGATTGTGACAGCGCGAGTCACTTCACCGGACAGCATGATTTTCACACGCAGTACGTTGACGTTGATCACGTTGGCATCTTTCAGGGTCTGCACAGTAACGATGTCGCCTTCCACTTTAGCCAGCTCGGACAAACGCACTTCTGCGCGATCCATGGCTTTCAGGGAAACGAAACCGAACTTAGGCAGACGGCGATGCAGCGGCTGTTGACCGCCTTCAAAGCCTGGAGCAATGGTGCCACCGGAGCGGGAAGTCTGACCTTTGTGACCACGGCCACCAGTCTTACCCAAACCACTACCGATACCACGGCCCGGACGATGCTTTTCGCGACGGGAACCCGGCGCTGGACTCAGATCATTGAGTTTCATCGATTAACCCTCTACACGCAGCATGTAGTAAGCCTTGTTGATCATCCCGCGATTCTCGGGAGTATCAAGTACTTCTACAGTGTGACCGATGCGACGCAGACCCAGACCCTTAACGCACAGTTTGTGGTTAGGGATGCGGCCGGTCATGCTTTTGATCAGCGTTACTTTAACGGTAGCCATGATCAGAAGATCTCCTTGACGCTTTTGCCACGCTTGGCGGCAATAGATTCAGGAGACTGCATAGCTTTCAAACCTTTAAAAGTGGCGTGAACCACGTTTACCGGGTTAGTCGAGCCGTAGCACTTAGCCAGTACGTTCTGAACGCCAGCAACTTCGAGGACAGCACGCATAGCGCCGCCAGCGATGATACCGGTACCTTCAGAAGCAGGCTGCATGTAAACCTTGGAAGCGCCGTGGGCGGATTTCATGGCGTACTGCAGAGTGGTGCCGTTAAGGTCCACTTGAATCATGTTGCGGCGAGCAGCTTCCATTGCCTTCTGGATCGCAGCAGGCACTTCACGTGACTTGCCACGGCCGAAGCCAACGCGCCCTTTACCATCACCAACCACGGTCAACGCGGTGAAAGTGAAGATACGGCCGCCTTTAACGGTTTTGGCTACGCGGTTAACTTGAACCAGCTTCTCAATGTAGCCTTCGTCGCGCTTTTGGTCGTTATTTGACATAACTTAGAACTCCAGCCCAGCTTCACGAGCAGCCTCAGCCAGCGCTTTCACGCGGCCGTGGTACTTGAAGCCAGAGCGGTCGAAAGCCACCTGCGAGACGCCAGCGGCTTTTGCACGCGTAGCGACCAGCTGGCCAACCTTTGTGGCCGCGTCGATGTTGCCAGTGGCACCATCACGCAGTTCTTTGTCCAAAGTCGAGGCGCTTGCCAGGACTTTGCTGCCGTCGGCCGAGATGACCTGGGCGTATATATGCTGAGCCGAGCGGAACACGCAGAGACGCACGACTTCTAGTTCGTGCATTTTCAGACGTGCTTTGCGAGCGCGGCGCAGTCGAGTAACTTTTTTGTCGGTCATTTGCTATGCCCTACTTCTTCTTGGCTTCTTTACGACGGACGACTTCGTCCGCGTAACGTACACCCTTGCCTTTATAAGGCTCTGGCGGACGGAAACCGCGGATCTCAGCGGCCACCTGACCTACCAGCTGCTTATCAATACCCTTGATCAGGATATCGGTTTGGCTAGGAGTCTCAGCGGTGATGCCTTCCGGCAACTCGTAATCCACTGGGTGCGAGAAGCCAAGAGCCAGGTTCAGCACTGTGCCTTTTGCTTGCGCTTTGTAACCAACACCGACCAGCTGGAGCTTGCGCTCGAAGCCTTGGCTTACGCCTTGGACCATGTTGTTTACCAACGCACGAGTGGTACCAGCCATTGCGCGAGTTTGTTGATCGCCATTGCGAGCAGCGAAACGCAGCTCACCAGCTTCTTCAACAATCTCAACGGACGAATGGATGTTCAGTTCTAGAGTGCCCTTGGCACCCTTCACCGAAAGCTGTTGGCCGGCGAATTTTACTTCGACACCAGCTGGCAGCTTAACGGGGTTCTTAGCGACGCGTGACATGCTTATCCCCCCTTAGAACACAGTGCAAAGAACTTCGCCGCCGACACCGGCAGCGCGCGCAGCACGATCCGTCATCACACCTTTGCTGGTGGAGACGATAGACACACCCAGACCGCCACGAACTTTCGGCAGATCTTCGGAGGACTTGTACTGACGCAGGCCTGGACGGCTAACGCGCTTAACTTCTTCGATAACCGAACGGCCTTCGAAGTACTTCAGCTCGATAGACAGCAGTGGTTTGATTTCGCTGCTGATCTGATAATCCGCGATGTAACCTTCGTCTTTGAGAACTTTGGCTACAGCTACCTTCAACGTGGAAGATGGCATGCTTACGACGGACTTTTCAGCCATCTGGGCATTACGGATTCGAGTTAGCATGTCCGCTAACGGGTCCTGCATACTCATGGGCTAGACGCTCCTGATACAAAAAGAATTAGCCTTGCGGCTACAACTGTCGCCGAGTACTCAATGCTTAAAAAGCACGGGCTCAGGCGAGCCGGTCATTCTAGACATACGCCAGAAATGAATCAAGCCCCAATAGGGGCTTGATTCATATTCAAGGTCACCGGCTGTCAGGATCTTGCAACCCTGACAGGGGTAACTTTGCCTGTACGCCTTACCAGCTGGCTTTAACCAGACCTGGTACGTCGCCACGCATTGCTGCTTCACGCAATTTGTTACGGCCAAGGCCGAACTTGCGGTAAACACCATGCGGACGGCCAGTCAGGCGGCAGCGGTTACGCATGCGCGCAGCGCTTGCGTCACGTGGCTGCTTCTGCAGAGCTACTTGAGCTTCCCAACGTGCTTCTGGACTTGCGTTCAGATCCACGATGATTGCTTTCAGTGCTGCACGCTTCTTGGCGAACTTGGCAACCGTGAGCTGACGTTTCAGCTCGCGGTTTTTCATGCTCATCTTAGCCATGGTCCTACTCCAATCAGTTGCGGAACGGGAATTTGAAAGCACGCAGCAAGGCGCGACCCTCATCATCCGTTCGAGCAGTGGTGGTCAGGGTAATGTCCAGACCGCGGAGGGCATCGATTTTGTCGTAGTCGATTTCCGGGAAGATGATCTGCTCTTTAACGCCCATGCTGTAGTTACCACGACCATCGAAGGACTTGGCATTCAGGCCGCGGAAGTCGCGTACCCGAGGCAGGGAGATCGACAGCAGACGATCCAGGAATTCGTACATACGCTCACGGCGCAGAGTAACCTTAACGCCGATCGGCCAGCCTTCGCGAACTTTGAAGCCTGCGATGGACTTGCGAGCGTAGGTCACTACACATTTTTGACCCGTGATTTTTTCCAAATCAGCTACAGCGTGCTCGATGATTTTCTTATCACCGATCGCTTCGCCCAAACCCATGTTCAGGGTGATTTTGGTAACGCGCGGAACTTCCATCACGTTCGAAAGCTTAAGTTCTTCCTTAAGTTTCGGAGCGATTTCCTTCCGGTAAATCTCTTTTAGTCGTGCCATGGTCTCATCTACCTAGCAGTGTTCAAGCATCAACCGCTTTTTGGGTCGACTTGAAGACACGAATTTTTTTGCCTTCTTCTACTTTGAAACCAACGCGATCTGCTTTGCTGGTTTCGCTGTTGAAGATGGCCACGTTAGAAGCGTCCAGTGGAGCTTCTTTCTCGACGATACCGCCTTGTACGCCCGACATCGGGTTAGGCTTGGTATGACGCTTAACCAGGTTCAGACCGCCAATAACCAGACGGTTGTTAGCGAGAACCTTAAGCACCTTACCGCGCTTACCTTTGTCTTTGCCGGCGATCACGATGATCTCGTCGTCACGACGAATCTTTTGCATGTCGGATCTCCTTACAGCACTTCTGGGGCGAGCGAGACGATCTTCATGAACTTCTCAGTACGAAGTTCACGGGTCACTGGCCCAAAGATACGGGTGCCGATCGGCTCTTGCTTGTTGTTCAGAAGAACAGCAGCGTTGCCATCAAAGCGGATAATGGAGCCATCAGCACGACGTACGCCGTGACGAGTGCGGACTACAACAGCAGTCATCACTTGGCCTTTTTTCACTTTACCGCGAGGAATTGCTTCCTTCACGGTAACTTTGATGATGTCACCGATACCAGCGTAACGACGATGGGAGCCACCCAGCACCTTGATGCACATAACGCGGCGTGCACCGCTGTTATCGGCCACATCGAGCATGGATTGAGTCTGAATCATATAATTTCTCCGACCCCTAGTCCTTAGACTTCCACAGCGCGTTCGAGAACATCAACCAGAGCCCAAGACTTGGTCTTGGCCATCGGACGAGTTTCACGAATAGTGACTTTGTCGCCGATGTGGCACTGATTGGTTTCGTCGTGCGCGTGCAGCTTAGTCGAACGCTTAACGTATTTACCGTAGATCGGGTGCTTAACGCGACGCTCGATCAGTACGGTGATGGTTTTGTCCATCTTGTCGCTGACAACACGGCCAGTCAGCGTACGGACAGTCTTTTCGGCTTCAGCCATGATTACTTACCTGCCTGCTGTTTGAGCACAGTCTTCACGCGAGCGATGTCACGTTTAACATGCGAGAGCAGATGCGACTGCCCCAACTGGCCAGTTGCTTTCTGCATACGCAGATTGAACTGGTCGCGCAGCAAGCCGAGCAGTTGCTCGTTCAGCTGCTGTGCGGATTTTTCACGAAGTTCATTCGCTTTCATCACATCACCGTCCGTTTAACAAAGGCGGTGGCGAGCGGCAGCTTTGCAGCAGCCAGGGCAAAAGCCTCACGCGCCAGCTCTTCAGTAACACCCTCGATTTCATACAGGACTTTGCCTGGCTGAATCTGGGCAACCCAGTATTCCACGTTACCCTTACCTTTACCCATACGAACTTCGAGGGGCTTTTTGGAAATAGGCTTGTCCGGGAATACACGGATCCAGATCTTGCCGCCACGTTTAACGTGACGGGTCAGTGCACGACGCGCTGATTCGATCTGACGAGCGGTGAGACGACCACGAGCTACAGACTTCAGCGCGTATTCGCCGAAGCTGACTTTGCTACCGCGCAATGCCAAGCCACGGTTGTGGCCAGTCATTTGCTTGCGGAACTTCGTACGCTTTGGTTGCAACATTTGGCGTACCCCTTACTTAGCAGCTTTTTTACGAGGCGCTGGTGCTTGTGGCTTCAGCTCTTCTTGGCGACCACCAATTACTTCGCCTTTGAAGATCCAAACCTTTACACCGATCACACCGTAAGTGGTGTGAGCTTCGTAGTTGGCATAGTCGATGTCGGCACGCAGGGTGTGCAATGGCACACGACCTTCGCGATACCATTCAGTACGTGCGATTTCAGCACCGCCGAGACGACCGCTCACTTGGATTTTGATGCCCTTGGCACCAATGCGCATAGCGTTCTGTACAGCGCGTTTCATCGCGCGACGGAACATTACACGACGCTCCAGCTGCTGAGCTACGCTCTGCGCAACCAGCATACCGTCGAGTTCCGGCTTGCGGATCTCTTCGATATTGATGTGCACAGGCACACCCATTTGCTTGGTCAGGTCCTGACGCAGTTTCTCAACATCTTCACCTTTCTTCCCGATAACGATACCTGGACGAGCGGTGTGGATGGTGATACGTGCAGTTTGGGCCGGACGATGGATATCGATACGGCTTACGGACGCGCTTTTTAGTTTGTCTTGGAGGTATTCACGCACCTTCAGATCAGCGAACAAATAGTCCGCATAAGTCCGGCCGTCTGCGTACCAGACGGAGGTGTGCTCCTTGACGATTCCCAGGCGAATGCCAATGGGATGTACTTTCTGACCCATCTCTTCGACTCCGTTACTTGTCAGCAACCTTGACAGTGATATGGCAAGACCGCTTGACGATGCGATCAGCGCGGCCTTTGGCACGCGGCATGATGCGCTTCAGCGAACGCCCTTCGTTGACGAAAACGGTGGCGACTTTCAAGTCGTCAACGTCTGCGCCTTCGTTGTGCTCGGCGTTGGCTACGGCCGACTCCAGCACTTTCTTGATGATCTCGGCGGCTTTCTTGTTGCTGAAAGCCAACAGGTTGAGCGCTTCGCCCACCTTCTTCCCGCGGATCTGGTCGGCGACCAAGCGGGCTTTCTGGGCGGAGATTCGAGCGCCCGACAACTTAGCGGCTACTTCCATCGTTCCTTACCCCTTAACGCTTGGCTTTCTTGTCTGCCACGTGCCCACGATAAGTGCGGGTACCGGCAAACTCGCCTAGTTTATGGCCAACCATGTCTTCGTTCACAAGAACTGGGACATGAAGACGACCGTTATGCACAGCGATGGTCAGACCGACCATTTGTGGCAGGATCATCGAACGACGCGACCAGGTTTTCACCGGTTTGCGATCGTTCTTTTCCGCCGCCACTTCGATCTTCTTCAGTAGGTGAAGATCAATAAAAGGACCTTTTTTCAGAGAACGTGGCACTGTCGTATCCCTCTATTTACTTGCGACGACGGACGATCATTTTGTCGGTACGCTTATTACCACGAGTCTTCGCGCCCTTAGTCGGGAAGCCCCATGGCGATACCGGATGACGACCACCAGAGGTACGACCTTCACCACCACCATGTGGGTGGTCAACCGGGTTCATGGCAACACCACGAACGGTTGGGCGAACGCCACGCCAGCGTTTGGCACCAGCTTTACCCAGCGAACGCAGGCTGTGCTCGGAGTTCGAGACTTCGCCCAGCGTTGCACGGCATTCAGCCAATACTTTACGCATTTCACCAGAGCGCAGACGCAGGGTCACATAGACACCATCGCGAGCGACCAGCTGAGCCGAAGCACCAGCGGAACGAGCGATTTGCGCGCCTTTACCCGGCTTCAATTCGATGCCGTGTACGGTGCTACCAACTGGAATGCTGCGCAGTTGCAACTGGTTGCCCGGCTTGATCGGAGCCAAAGCACCCGAAATCAGCTGGTCGCCAGCGCTCACGCCCTTAGGCGCGATGATGTAACGGCGTTCGCCGTCTGCGTACAGCATCAAAGCGATGTGAGCAGTACGGTTTGGATCGTATTCGATACGCTCGACAGTGGCTGGAATGCCATCTTTGTCGTTGCGACGGAAGTCGACCATACGGTAATGCTGCTTATGACCACCACCGATGTGACGGGTAGTAATACGGCCATTGTTGTTACGACCACCAGTCTTCGATTTCTTCTCGAGCAGCGGTGCGTGAGGAGCGCCTTTATGCAGCTCCTGGTTGACCACCTTGACCACATGACGGCGGCCAGGGGAAGTCGGTTTGCATTTAACGATTGCCATGATGCACCCCTTCCTTACTCAGCACTGCTGCTGAAATCGAGATCTTGGCCTGGCTGAAGGGAGATTACTGCCTTCTTCCAGTCATTACGCTTGCCCACGCCGCGAGCGGTGCGCTTGCTCTTACCCAGAACGTTCAGGGTAGTAACACGCTCAACTTTCACGCTGAACAGGCTTTCGACGGCCTTCTTGATTTCCAGCTTGGTTGCATCAGTAGCAACCTTGAAAACGAACTGGCCTTTTTTGTCTGCCAGAACCGTAGCCTTCTCGGAAACGTGCGGGCCAAGCAGAACTTTAAATACGCGTTCCTGGTTCATCCCAGCAGCTCCTCGAATTTCTTCACGGCCGACACGGTGATCAACACCTTGTCGTATGCGATCAGACTAACTGGATCGGAACCTTGCACGTCACGTACATCAACGTGTGGCAGGTTGCGAGCAGCCAGGTACAGGTTCTGATCAACACCTTCAGACACGATCAAGACATCAGTCAGACCCATGCCATTCAGCTTGTTGAGCAGATCTTTGGTTTTCGGTGCTTCAACAACGAAGTCCTGAACCACGACCAGACGATCAGTACGCACCAGCTCAGCAAGGATGGAACGCATTGCTGCGCGATACATCTTCTTGTTCAGCTTCTGAGAGTGATCCTGTGGACGCGCTGCGAAAGTGGTACCGCCGCCGCGCCAGATTGGGCTACGGATAGTACCGGCACGAGCACGGCCAGTACCTTTCTGACGCCAAGGGCGCTTACCGCCACCACGAACGTCGGAACGGGTCTTTTGCTGCTTGCTACCTTGACGGCCGCCGGCCATGTAGGCCACGACTGCTTGGTGAACCAGCGTCTCGTTGAACTCGCCGCCGAACGTCAGTTCGGAAACTTCGATCGCCTGAGCGTCATTTACATTTAATTGCATGTCAGCTTCCCCTTAACCGCGAGCCTTGGCCGCTGGACGTACAACCAGGTTGCCGCCAGTAGCGCCAGGAACAGCACCCTTGACCAACAACAGATTGCGTTCAGCGTCGACGCGCACTACTTCGAGGGACTGCACGGTCACGCGCTCAGCGCCCATATGACCGGACATTTTTTTGCCCTTGAATACACGACCAGGAGTCTGGCACTGGCCAATAGAGCCCGGGACGCGGTGGGAAACGGAGTTACCGTGAGTGTTATCTTGGCCACGGAAATTCCAACGCTTGATCGTACCCTGGAAGCCTTTACCTTTGGACTGACCGGTCACATCGACCATCTGACCTGCGGTGAAGATTTCAGCGTTGATCAGATCGCCTGCCTGGTACTCGCCTTCTTCAAGACGGAATTCCATTACGGTACGACCGGCTGCAACGTTTGCTTTAGCGAAGTGACCCGCTTGAGCAGCAGTTACACGCGAAGCGCGACGCTCGCCGACAGTGACTTGCACTGCACGATAGCCATCGGTTTCTTCAGTTTTGAACTGGGTGACGCGATTCGGCTCGATCTCAATGACCGTAACCGGAATGGAGACACCTTCTTCGGTGAAAATACGGGTCATACCGCATTTACGACCGACTACACCAATAGTCATGTTGTAAACCTCATGAGTGTACGGGGCTTTCACCCGCTATGGCCGCCCATTTCAGAGCGTTACACGACTAAGACCCAAGTCTTAGCCGAGGCTGATCTGCACTTCCACACCGGCCGCAAGATCAAGCTTCATAAGAGCATCAACGGTTTTATCCGTTGGCTGGACGATGTCCAGTACGCGCTTATGAGTACGGATCTCGTACTGGTCACGCGCGTCTTTGTTGACGTGCGGGGAGACCAGAACGGTGAACCGCTCTTTACGGGTAGGCAGTGGAATTGGACCACGCACTTGAGCACCAGTACGTTTCGCGGTTTCCACGATTTCCTGGGTTGATTGGTCGATCAGGCGATGGTCAAAGGCCTTCAACCTGATACGGATTTGCTGATTTTGCATTGGATTTCAGACTCCGATTGCTATTCCCACCGAGCGCAATACGCCCGTTTAAAGGAGGCGCAATTCTATAGATGGCCCAACTGGGTGTCAACTCAATAAAAAAAGCCCCCGCTGAGCGGGGGCTTTTTCAGGCAATCAAAGCTTAAGCAATGATTTTGGCTACAACGCCAGCGCCAACGGTACGACCGCCTTCACGGATTGCGAAACGCAGACCGTCTTCCATTGCGATGGTTTTGATCAGGGTGACAACCATTTTGATGTTGTCGCCTGGCATTACCATCTCAACGCCTTCCGGCAGTTCGCAGTTACCAGTTACGTCAGTTGTACGGAAGTAGAACTGAGGACGGTAGCCTTTGAAGAACGGAGTGTGACGACCGCCTTCTTCTTTGCTCAACACGTACACTTCAGCTTCGAAGGTAGTGTGTGGCTTAACCGAGCCTGGCTTAACCAGAACCTGGCCACGCTCTACGTCGTCACGCTTGGTGCCGCGCAGCAGCACGCCGCAGTTCTCGCCCGCACGACCTTCGTCGAGCAGCTTACGGAACATTTCAACGCCGGTGCAGGTGGTAACAGTAGTGTCACGCAGACCAACGATTTCCAGCGGATCTTGAACGCGAACGATACCGCGCTCGATACGACCGGTAACAACAGTACCACGACCCGAAATCGAGAATACGTCTTCGATTGGCATCAGGAATGGCTTGTCGATTACGCGAACTGGATCTGGGATGTAGCTGTCCAGAACTTCAACCAGTTTACGAACGGCAGTGGTGCCCATTTCGTTGTCGTCTTTGCCTTCCAGCGCCATACGAGCCGAACCGATGATGATCGGAGTGTCGTCGCCTGGGAAGTCGTAAGTCGACAGCAGGTCACGAACTTCCATCTCAACCAGTTCCAGCAGCTCAGCGTCGTCTACCAGGTCAGCCTTGTTCAGGAAGACCACGATGTACGGAACGCCAACCTGACGGGACAGCAGGATGTGCTCACGGGTTTGTGGCATCGGACCATCAGCGGCCGAACAAACCAGGATAGCGCCGTCCATCTGGGCAGCACCGGTGATCATGTTCTTCACATAGTCAGCGTGACCTGGGCAGTCAACGTGAGCGTAGTGACGGATCAGCGAGTTGTATTCAACGTGCGCAGTGTTGATCGTGATACCACGAGCTTTTTCTTCTGGCGCGCTGTCGATTTTATCGAAATCAACGATTGCCGAACCGAAAACTTCGGAGCAAACACGGGTCAGAGCTGCAGTCAGCGTGGTTTTACCATGGTCAACGTGACCGATAGTGCCAACGTTGACGTGCGGTAGGGAACGATCAAATTTTTCTTTAGCCACGACAATTAACTCCTTGCCTAAAGGACTGAACTAAATCAGCCTTGTTTTTTAGTAACAGTTTCGACGATGTGCGCCGGAGCTGTATCGTATTTTTTGAATTCCATAGAGTAGCTTGCGCGACCCTGGGACATGGAACGAACGTCGGTCGCATAACCGAACATTTCGCCCAACGGCACTTCAGCACGAATAACTTTGCCGGAGACCGTATCTTCCATACCCTGGATCATGCCGCGACGACGGTTCAAGTCGCCCATCACGTCACCCATATAGTCTTCAGGTGTAACAACCTCTACCGCCATGATCGGCTCAAGCAGCTCACCGCCACCTTTGGTAGCCAGTTGCTTGGTCGCCATGGAAGCAGCCACCTTAAACGCCATCTCGTTGGAGTCGACGTCGTGGTAAGAACCATCAAACACGGTAGCCTTCAGGCCGATCAGCGGATAGCCGGCAACAACACCGTTCTTCATCTGCTCTTCGATACCCTTCTGGATAGCCGGGATGTATTCCTTAGGAACCACACCACCTACCACTTCGTTCACGAACTGCAGACCTTCCTGACCTTCGTCAGCAGGTGCAAAACGGATCCAGCAGTGACCAAACTGGCCACGACCGCCGGACTGACGAACGAACTTGCCTTCGATTTCACACTTCTTCGTGATGCGCTCACGATACGAAACCTGAGGCTTACCGATGTTGGCTTCGACGTTGAACTCACGGCGCATCCGGTCAACCAGGATGTCCAGGTGCAGCTCGCCCATGCCAGAGATGATCGTTTGACCAGTCTCTTCATCAGTTTTAACGCGGAAAGATGGATCTTCCTGAGCAAGCTTGCCCAGTGCAACACCCATTTTTTCCTGGTCATCCTTGGTCTTAGGCTCAACGGCAACCGAAATAACCGGCTCCGGGAAGTCCATGCGAACCAGGATGATTGGCTTGTCAGCGTTGCACAAAGTCTCACCAGTGGTGACGTCCTTCATGCCGATCAAGGCCGCGATGTCACCAGCGCGTACTTCCTTGATTTCTTCACGGGCGTTTGCGTGCATTTGCACCATACGACCCACGCGCTCTTTCTTGCCTTTAACCGAGTTGATTACGCCGTCACCGGAGTTCAACACGCCCGAGTAAACACGGACGAAGGTCAAGGTACCCACGAATGGGTCGGTAGCGATCTTGAACGCCAGAGCCGAGAACGGCTCGCTGTCGTCTGCATGACGCTCCAGCTCGATGCTCTCGTCATCCGGGTCAGTACCCTTGATGGCAGGAATATCGGTTGGTGCAGGCAGGAAGTCGATAACGGCGTCGAGAACCAGGGGAACGCCCTTGTTCTTGAACGAAGAACCGCAAACAGCCAGGACGATCTCACCAGCGATAGTACGCTGACGCAGAGCCGCCTTGATTTCCGCGATGGTGAATTCTTCACCTTCGAGGTACTTGTTCATCAGCTCTTCATTGGCTTCGGCAGCAGCCTGAACCATGTTGTCGCGCCACTCGTCAGCAAGATCTTTCAGCTCAGCTGGAATCTCTTTGCGAACAGGAACCATACCTTTGTCAGCATCGTTCCAGTACACAGCTTCCATGTTGATCAGATCAATCTGACCCTGGAAGTTGTCTTCGGAACCGATAGCCAACTGGATTGGAACTGGAGTGTGGCCCAGACGCTTCTTGATCTGCTCAATAACGCGCAGGAAGTTGGCACCAGCACGGTCCATCTTGTTTACATAAACAAGACGTGGAACGCCGTATTTGTTGGCTTGACGCCATACGGTTTCCGACTGAGGCTCAACGCCCGAGGTACCACAGAACACAACGACAGCGCCGTCGAGTACGCGCAGGGAACGTTCAACTTCAATAGTGAAGTCAACGTGGCCCGGGGTATCGATTACGTTGAAGCGATGCTCATCTTTGTACTGCTTGGCAGAGCCCTTCCAGAAGGCGGTGATAGCAGCAGAAGTAATGGTAATACCACGCTCCTGCTCCTGAACCATCCAGTCTGTGGTCGCGGCGCCATCATGCACCTCGCCCATTTTGTGACTTTTGCCAGTGTAAAACAGTACGCGCTCGGTGGTGGTGGTTTTACCAGCATCCACGTGAGCGACGATACCGATGTTACGGTAGCGACTAATCGGAGTAGTACGAGCCATAAAGCCCTCGCAAAATTAGTGAAGCTGAATTTAGAAGCGGTAGTGCGAGAAAGCTTTGT
This sequence comes from Pseudomonas sp. B414, assembly GCF_055408445.1. NCBI lineage: Bacteria > Pseudomonadati > Pseudomonadota > Gammaproteobacteria > Pseudomonadales > Pseudomonadaceae > Pseudomonas > Pseudomonas sp. B414. The sequence goes on from NZ_JBUZTQ010000013.1 coordinate 111,246, forward strand.
TAGCTTCGGCCATACGGTGCACGTCTTCACGCTTCTTAACAGCAGCACCTTTACCTTCAGCAGCGTCCAACAGTTCGCCAGCCAAACGCAGAGCCATAGACTTCTCGCCGCGCTTGCGGGCGAAGTCTACCAACCAGCGCATTGCCAGGGCGTTACGACGGGACGGGCGAACTTCGACCGGAACCTGGTAAGTAGCACCGCCTACACGGCGCGACTTCACTTCGACCAGCGGAGCGATGGCGTCGAGAGCTTTCTCGAAGATTTCCAGGGGATCGCTGTTCTTGCGTTCTTTAACCTTTTCCAGCGCGCCATAAACGATACGCTCGGCAACGGCTTTTTTGCCGCTTTCCATTACGTGGTTCATGAACTTGGCCAGAATTTGGCTTCCGTATTTTGGATCGTCAAGCACATCGCGCTTGGCTGCTACGCGTCTTCTTGGCATGGATAAGCCCTCAAACGGTCTTCAGGTTAGCTCGGAACCATTACACCCTGAGGTGCACGTCCGACCTTACTCTTATCGACTCAGAAAAAAAGAAATCTGCATTATTTACCGGAAACCGAAGACTACTTCGGCTTCTTGGTACCGTACTTCGAACGACCCTGGTTACGACCTTTAACGCCGGAAGTATCCAAAGAGCCGCGAACGGTGTGATAACGAACACCTGGCAAGTCTTTTACACGACCGCCACGAATCAGTACCACGCTGTGTTCTTGCAGGTTGTGACCTTCACCACCGATGTACGAGGAAACCTCGAAACCGTTGGTCAGGCGCACACGGCATACTTTACGCAGTGCCGAGTTAGGTTTTTTCGGCGTAGTTGTATACACACGGGTGCATACGCCACGACGTTGCGGGCAGTTTTGCAGCGCAGGTACGTCGGATTTCTCGACGATACGCTTACGCGGCTGACGTACCAGCTGGTTGATAGTTGCCATCTACTAGCTCCACTGTTGTCTTGCGACGCTATTGTCTTGCAAGAAAAGCAAAATGGCAGGAACGAATTCCCGCCAAATTTAGGGGTACAAGAGTCTAAAGAGGATCTTGTCCCCAGTCAAGGCAAGGCCCCGACACTTCCACTCATCAAACCCAGACAAAATGCCTCGATTCGATGAACGGAACTGTCGGGGCCCGCCCTTCATCTACCGCAGAACTCAGTTACCGCTCGAGTTCAGCGCTTCGGTCAGTGCAGCTTCCACTTCACTGGCGCTTACGCGCAACGGCTTGTCAGCTTCACGGCGGCGCTTGCGCTCGCTGTGGTATGCCAAACCGGTACCAGCCGGGATCAAACGACCCACGACTACGTTTTCTTTCAGGCCGCGCAGGTAATCGCGTTTGCCGGTTACCGCTGCTTCGGTCAGTACGCGGGTGGTCTCTTGGAAAGAGGCCGCGGAGATGAACGATTCAGTCGACAACGACGCCTTGGTGATACCCAGCAGGACGCGAGTGAACTTGGACACGAATTTATCTTCGCCACCCAGACGTTCGTTCTCGGTCAATACCTGCGTCAACTCCATCTGGTCGCCCTTGATGAAGGTGGAATCGCCAGACTCGGCAATCTCAACTTTACGCAGCATCTGACGCAGAATGGTCTCGATGTGCTTATCGTTGATTTTTACGCCTTGCAGACGGTAAACGTCCTGGATCTCGTTAACGATGTACTTGGCCAGCGCACTCACACCCAGCAGACGCAGGATGTCGTGTGGATCGCTTGGACCGTCGGAGATAACTTCGCCGCGGTTCACTTGTTCGCCTTCGAAGACGTTCAGGTGGCGCCACTTTGGAATCAGCTCTTCGTACGGATCAGTACCGTCGTTCGGGGTAATAACCAGACGGCGCTTGCCTTTGGTTTCTTTACCGAACGCGATGGTGCCGCTGACTTCAGCCAGAATCGAGGCTTCTTTCGGACGACGCGCTTCGAACAAGTCAGCAACCCGTGGCAGACCACCGGTGATGTCTCGAGTTTTCGAAGTTTCTTGCGGAATACGAGCGATAACGTCACCGATCGCGATTTCCGCACCATCCGCTACACCGACCAGGGCGTTGGCTGGCAGGAAGTACTGAGCCGGTACGTCGGTACCTGGCAACAGCAGATCCTTGCCATCCACACCAACCATCTTAACGGCTGGACGGATGTCCTTGCCGGCAGCTGGACGGTCTTTGGCATCGAGTACTTCAATGTTGGTCATACCGGTCAATTCGTCAGTCTGACGCTTGATCGTGATGCCTTCTTCCATGCCCACGTAGGTCACGGTACCTTTCATTTCGGTAACGATTGGGTGAGTGTGCGGATCCCACTTGGCTACGATCGAGCCAGCGTCAACCTTGTCACCTTCTTTAACCGAAATCACGGCGCCGTACGGCAGCTTGTAACGCTCACGCTCACGACCGAAGTCATCAGCGATGGCCAGCTCACCGGAACGCGATACAGCTACCAGGCAACCGTCTACTCGCTCAACGTGCTTCAGGTTGTGCAGACGGACAGTACCGCCATTCTTCACCTGAACGCTGTCAGCAGCAGAGGTCCGGCTTGCCGCACCACCGATGTGGAACGTACGCATTGTCAGCTGTGTACCCGGCTCACCGATCGACTGGGCAGCGATAACGCCGACAGCTTCACCGATGTTCACCTGGTGACCACGAGCCAAGTCACGGCCGTAGCACTTGGCACAGATACCGAAGCGAGTTTCACAGCTGATTGGCGAACGTACGATTACTTCGTCGATGCTGTTCAGCTCGATGAATTCAACCCACTTCTCGTCAACCAGAGTTCCTGCAGGAACGATGATTTCTTCAGTGCCCGGCTTGAATACGTCACGGGCGATTACTCGACCCAGTACGCGCTCACCCAACGGCTCAACAACGTCGCCGCCTTCGATGTGCGGAGTCATCAGCAGACCGTGTTCGGTACCGCAGTCAACTTCAGTCACAACCAGATCTTGTGCAACGTCTACCAGACGACGAGTCAGATAACCGGAGTTAGCTGTCTTCAAGGCGGTATCCGCCAGACCCTTACGAGCACCGTGAGTCGAGATGAAGTACTGAAGTACGCTCAAACCTTCACGGAAGTTCGCAGTAATCGGCGTTTCGATGATGGAGCCATCCGGCTTGGCCATCAGACCACGCATACCGGCCAGCTGACGGATCTGCGCAGCAGAACCTCGAGCACCGGAGTCGGCCATCATGTACATCGAGTTGAACGACTCTTGCTCAACTTCAACGCCGTGACGGTCGATAACCTTCTCTTTCGAGAGGTTCGACATCATTGCCTTGGAAACTTCGTCGTTAGCTTTCGACCAAAGGTCGATTACCTTGTTGTACTTCTCGCCCTGAGTTACCAGGCCCGAGGCGTACTGACTTTCGATTTCTTTCACTTCATCGGTTGCAGCCGCGATGATGCGAGCTTTCTCGTCCGGGATAACGAAGTCGTTAACACCGATCGAAACGCCGGAAATGGTCGAATAAGCAAAACCGGTGTACATCAACTGGTCAGCGAAGATCACGGTCTCTTTCAAACCAACCACGCGGTAGCACTGGTTGATCAGTTTGGAGATCGCTTTTTTCTTCATCGGCAGGTTGACGACGTCGTACGACAGACCTTTTGGCACAACCTGGAACAACAGGGCACGGCCGACAGTAGTGTCGACGATACGGGTGTTGCTCACGCTGCCGCCATCACGGTCGTTGACGGTTTCGTTGATACGAACCTTGACCTTGGCATGCAGTGCGGCTTCGCCGGCACGGAATACACGGTCAACTTCCTGCAGATCCGCGAATACACGACCTTCGCCCTTGGCGTTGATCGCTTCACGAGTCATGTAGTACAGACCCAATACAACGTCCTGCGACGGAACGATGATTGGCTCACCGTTGGCTGGCGACAGAATGTTGTTGGTCGACATCATCAACGCACGCGCTTCCAACTGAGCTTCCAGTGTCAGCGGTACGTGCACGGCCATCTGGTCGCCGTCGAAGTCGGCGTTGTACGCAGCACAGACCAGAGGGTGCAGCTGGATAGCCTTACCTTCGATCAGTACCGGTTCAAAAGCCTGGATGCCCAGACGGTGAAGGGTCGGTGCACGGTTGAGAAGTACCGGGTGTTCACGGATTACTTCAGCAAGAACGTCCCAAACCTCTGGCAGCTCGCGCTCAACCATTTTCTTGGCGGCTTTGATGGTGGTAGCGAGACCACGCATTTCGAGCTTGCCAAAAATGAACGGTTTGAACAGCTCAAGAGCCATTTTCTTCGGCAGACCGCACTGGTGCAGACGCAGGGTCGGACCTACGGTAATTACCGAACGACCCGAGTAGTCAACACGCTTACCGAGCAAGTTCTGACGGAAACGACCTTGCTTACCCTTGATCATGTCAGCCAGGGATTTCAGAGGACGCTTGTTCGAACCGGTAATAGCGCGACCACGACGGCCGTTGTCGAGCAAGGCGTCGACCGCTTCTTGCAACATACGCTTTTCGTTGCGCACGATGATGTCCGGAGCGGACAGATCAAGCAGGCGCTTCAAGCGGTTGTTACGGTTGATCACTCGACGATACAGATCGTTGAGGTCGGAAGTGGCGAAACGACCACCGTCCAGCGGAACCAAAGGACGCAGATCTGGCGGCAGAACCGGCAGAACGGTCAGAACCATCCACTCCGGAAGGTTGCCGGAACCCAGGAAGGCTTCCATCAACTTCAGGCGCTTGGACAGCTTCTTGATTTTGGTTTCGGAGTTGGTTTGCGGAATTTCTTCACGCAGACGGCCAATCTCGTGTTCCAGGTCGATAGCGTGCAGCAGTTCACGGACAGCTTCGGCACCCATACGGGCATCAAAGTCATCGCCGAACTCTTCCAGCGCTTCGAAGTACTGCTCATCGTTCAGCAGCTGACCTTTTTCCAGAGTGGTCATGCCCGGATCGATAACGACATAGCTCTCGAAGTAGAGAACGCGTTCGATATCACGCAGGGTCATGTCCATCAGCAAGCCGATACGGGACGGCAGCGATTTCAGGAACCAGATGTGAGCCACTGGCGAAGCCAGTTCAATGTGAGCCATGCGCTCGCGACGGACCTTGGCCAGTGCGACTTCAACGCCACACTTCTCACAGATCACACCGCGGTGCTTCAAGCGCTTGTACTTACCGCACAGGCACTCGTAATCCTTTACCGGGCCAAAGATCTTGGCGCAGAACAGGCCGTCACGCTCAGGCTTGAACGTACGGTAGTTGATGGTTTCCGGCTTTTTAACTTCACCGAACGACCACGAACGGATCATCTCAGGCGATGCCAATCCAATACGGATGGCGTCGAACTCTTCGACTTGACCCTGGTTTTTCAGCAAATTCAGTAGGTCTTTCAAGGCCTTTCCTCCTGGCGGAGCAGAGAGCGGGCCATACAGCCCCGCTCTCGATTCGCGTCACGTGTTATTCGGTTTCCAGATCGATATCGATGCCGAGGGAACGAATTTCTTTGATCAACACGTTGAAGGACTCGGGCATGCCCGGCTCCATACGGTGATCGCCGTCCACGATGTTTTTGTACATCTTGGTACGACCGTTCACATCGTCCGACTTCACTGTGAGCATTTCTTGCAGAGTGTATGCCGCGCCGTAGGCTTCCAGCGCCCAGACCTCCATCTCCCCGAAACGCTGACCACCGAACTGCGCCTTACCACCCAGCGGCTGCTGGGTAACCAGGCTGTAAGAACCGGTAGAACGAGCGTGCATCTTGTCGTCTACCAAGTGGTTCAGCTTCAGCATGTACATGTAGCCAACGGTAACCGGACGCTCGAACTGGTTGCCGGTACGACCGTCAGTCAGCGTCATCTGGCCGCTGTCTGGCAGGTCTGCCAAACGAAGCATTGCCTTGATTTCGCTTTCCTTGGCACCGTCGAACACCGGGGTAGCCATCGGCACACCGCCACGAAGGTTCTTCGCCAGATCCAGGATTTCCTGATCGGAGAAGTCATCCAGGCTTTCTTGACGACCGCCAATTTCGTTGTAGATCTCATGCAGGAACTTGCGCAGGTCAGCGACCTTGCGTTGTTCTTCAATCATGAGGTTGATCTTCTCGCCCAAACCTTTGGCTGCGAGGCCCAGGTGAGTTTCGAGAATCTGACCAACGTTCATACGCGAAGGTACGCCCAACGGGTTGAGGACCACATCGACCGGGGTGCCATTGGCATCGTACGGCATGTCTTCAACCGGCATGATCACGGAGACCACACCTTTGTTACCGTGACGACCAGCCATCTTGTCACCCGGCTGGATGCGACGACGGATTGCCAGGTAAACCTTGACGATTTTCAGCACGCCTGGAGCCAGGTCATCGCCCTGCTGCAGTTTGCGCTTCTTGTCTTCGAACTTGTCGTCCAGCAGACGACGGCGATCGATGATGTAAGCCTGAGCCTTTTCAAGCTGCTCGTTCAGAGCATCTTCAGCCATGCGCAGTTTGAACCACTGACCATGCTCAAGACCGTCCAGGATTTCATTGGTGATCTCCTGACCTTTCTTCAGACCGGCACCGCCCTCGGCTATACGGCCGACCAGAGCAGAGCGCAGACGTTCGAAGGTGGCACCTTCAACGATACGGAACTCTTCGTTCAGATCCTTGCGGATCTCGTCCAGCTGGGTCTTCTCGATCGACAGTGCACGAGCATCACGCTCAACGCCGTCACGGGTGAAGACCTGCACGTCGATAACAGTACCTTTGGTACCGGTAGGTACACGCAGGGAAGTGTCTTTAACGTCGCTGGCTTTTTCACCGAAGATTGCGCGCAACAGCTTCTCTTCTGGAGTCAGCTGAGTCTCGCCTTTCGGAGTGACCTTACCGACCAGAATGTCGCCAGCGCCAACTTCAGCACCTACGTAAACAATACCGGCTTCGTCCAGTTTGTTCAGTGCAGCTTCACCCACGTTCGGGATGTCTGCAGTGATCTCTTCAGGCCCAAGCTTGGTGTCACGTGCCACACAGGTCAGTTCCTGAATGTGGATCGTGGTAAAGCGATCTTCTTGAACAACTCGTTCCGACAGGCAGATGGAGTCTTCGAAGTTGTAACCGTTCCAGGCCATGAACGCGATGCGCATGTTCTGACCCAACGCCAGCTCACCCATATCGGTGGACGGGCCGTCAGCCATGATGTCGCTACGCTGTACACGATCACCCTTGCGAACCAGCGGACGCTGGTTGATGCAAGTGTTCTGGTTGGAGCGGGTGTATTTGGTCAGGTTGTAGATGTCGACACCGGCTTCGCCAGTTTCTACTTCATCATCAGCAACACGAACCACGATACGGCTGGCATCAACAGAGTCGATCACGCCGCCACGACGAGCCACGACGCAAACGCCGGAGTCACGGGCTACGTTACGCTCCATGCCGGTACCTACCAGCGGCTTGTCAGCGCGCAGGGTGGGTACAGCTTGACGCTGCATGTTGGAACCCATCAACGCACGGTTGGCGTCATCGTGTTCCAGGAACGGGATCAGCGACGCTGCAACCGAAACTACCTGCTTCGGCGAAACGTCCATCAAGGTGACGTCTTCCGGCGCCTTAACGGTGAATTCGTTCAAGTGACGAACAGCTACCAGTTCGTCGATCAGCACTTTCTTGTCGTTCATCGTGGCCGAAGCCTGAGCGATCACATGATCAGCTTCTTCGATGGCGGACAGGAAAACGATCTCGTCGGTAACCAGAGCGTCTTTCACCACACGGTACGGGCTCTCAAGGAAGCCGTACTGGTTGGTGCGCGCATAGGCCGCCAAGGAGTTGATCAGACCGATGTTCGGACCTTCCGGCGTCTCAATCGGGCACACACGGCCGTAGTGAGTCGGGTGTACGTCACGAACTTCAAAGCCGGCACGCTCACGCGTCAAACCGCCCGGGCCCAGTGCAGAAACACGGCGCTTGTGGGTGATCTCGGACAGCGGGTTGTTCTGGTCCATGAACTGGGACAGCTGGCTCGAACCGAAGAACTCTTTCACCGCCGCAGCCACTGGCTTGGCGTTGATCAGGTCTTGCGGCATCAGGCCTTCGCTTTCAGCCATCGACAGACGCTCTTTGACCGCACGCTCAACACGTACCAGGCCAACGCGGAACTGGTTCTCAGCCATTTCGCCTACACAGCGAACACGACGGTTACCCAGGTGGTCGATGTCATCGACGATGCCTTTACCGTTACGGATGTCGACCAGAGTCTTCAGTACCGCGACGATGTCTTCTTTGCACAACACGCCCGAACCTTCGATCTCGGTACGACCGATACGACGGTTGAACTTCATCCGGCCGACCGCAGACAGGTCATAGCGCTCAGGGCTGAAGAACAGGTTGTTGAACAGAGTCTCGGCAGCGTCTTTGGTTGGCGGCTCGCCTGGACGCATCATGCGATAGATTTCGACCAGCGCTTCCAATTGGTTGCTGGTGGAGTCGATCTTCAGTGTGTCGGAGACGAACGGACCGCAGTCGATATCGTTGGTGTACAACGTCTCGATGCGAACAACCTGACCCTTGGCAATTTTTGCCAGGATTTCAGTGGTCAGCTCGGTGTTGCACTCAGCAATGATTTCGCCGGTTGCCGGATGCACGATAGCCTTGGCCGTTGTGCGACCCAGGACATAGTCCAGAGGCATAACGAGCTCTTTGATACCGGCTTTTTCCAGCTGGTTGATGTGGCGAGCAGTAATACGACGACCCTGCTCAACAATCACCTTGCCTTTGTCATCGACGATGTCGATGGCCGCGATTTCACCGCGCAGACGCTGTGGAACCAGTTCCAGACTGATGCTCTCACCCTGAACGTGGAACACGTTGGTGGTGTAGAACGCGTCCAGCACTTGCTCAGTGGTATAACCCAGCGCGCGCAGCAGTACCGATGCAGGCAGCTTGCGACGACGGTCAATACGCACGAACACGCAGTCTTTCGGGTCGAACTCGAAGTCCAACCACGAACCGCGGTAAGGAATGATACGCGCAGAATAAAGCAGCTTACCGGAGCTGTGCGTCTTGCCGCGGTCGTGGTCAAAGAACACGCCCGGGGAACGGTGCAGCTGGGAAACAATTACACGCTCGGTACCGTTGATTACGAAGGTACCGTTTTCAGTCATCAGGGGAATTTCACCCATGTAGACTTCTTGCTCTTTGATGTCCTTGATCGCTTTATTCGACGATTCTTTGTCGAAAATGATCAAACGAACTTTTACCCGCAAAGGTACGGCGTACGTTACGCCACGCAACACGCATTCTTTCACATCAAATGCCGGCTCGCCCAAGCGATAACCGACGTACTCCAGCGCAGCATTGCCGGAGTAGCTGATGATCGGGAAAACGGATTTGAAGGCCGCATGCAGGCCCACGTCGCGGAACTGATCTTTAGTCGCTCCCGCCTGCAAGAATTCACGATACGAATCCAGCTGGATTGCCAAGAGATACGGCACATCCATGACGTCCGGCAACTTGCTAAAGTCCTTGCGGATACGTTTTTTCTCAGTATATGAGTAAGCCATCAGCGTTCCCCAGCTTGGTCACCTGCTTGTTTGGCCTCTCCCGACGGGAGCAGCCAGAAAATCGTGCAAACCCCTTGGTTTGCTCCACCGCACAGGGTGGTTACAGCACGTTAAAGGCACCAACCTAGTCGGCTGCCAATAACGGAAAAAGGCCGGTGGCAAGAGCCACCAGCCATCAGCCTCAGCTTAACGCTTGGGCTGGAGACGCAAAGTCGATGCTTACTTCAGCTCGACTTTAGCGCCTGCTTCTTCCAAGGTAGCCTTGGCTTTGTCAGCTGCTTCTTTAGCAACAGCTTCCAGGACCATAGCTGGAGCGCCGTCAACTACTGCCTTGGCTTCTTTCAAGCCCAGACCAGTCAGTTCACGAACAGCCTTGATCACGTTAACTTTCTTCTCGCCAGCTTCCAGCAGCATGACGTTGAATTCAGTTTGCTCTTCAACAACAGCAGCGGCAGCAGCAGGACCAGCAGAAGCAGCAGCAGCGGAAACGCCGAATGCTTCTTCCATTGCCTTGATCAGCTCAACGATTTCCAGAACGGATTTCGAACCGATTGCGTCGATGATTTCTTGAGTAGTCAGAGACATGACTATAAATTCCTGTATTGGGGTGACAGCCTAGGCGGCCATCGAAATAAACAATAAACGCTGAAAGGAGTCGCTCAGCCTTAGGCTGCAGCAGCTTCTTTCTGGTCGCGAAGTGCCGCCAGAGTACGAGCCAATTTGCTGGTAGCGCCTTGAATCACGCTCATCAGCTGAGAAATTGCTTCGTCACGGGTCGGCAGGCTTGCCAGTACGTCGATCTGATTAGCTGCGAGGAACTTGCCCTCGAACGCAGCTGCCTTGATCTCGAACTTATCCTGACCTTTTGCGAACTCTTTGAAAATACGAGCAGCAGCGCCCGGATGATCTTTGGAGAATGCAATCAAGGTCGGGCCAGTGAACACGTCGTTGAGAACACTGTATTCAGTGTCAGCAACAGCGCGCTTGAGCAGGGTGTTACGTACAACACGTACGTAAACGCCAGCTTCACGAGCCTCTTTACGGAGTCCGGTCATAGCGCTTACTGTCACACCGCGGGCATCAGCCACAACAGCGGACAGGGCAACTTTGGCAGCCTCGTTGACTTCAGCGACGATGGCCTTCTTGTCTTCGAGTTTAATTGCCACGGGTTTAACTCCTGCTTGTTACCGTTTCATCTGGCCGAGGCCGGATGTCGTTTTGGTGTCTGATTCGGTAAGGAACCGGGAGCACCATCTGCGTAGGCTTGAGGTTTAAGACTTGCGTCGCCTACGGTCTTGGATAGCCCCCGCCAGGCAGGGACCCCAATCTTTCAATTGGCGCATTTGACTGCGCCAATATTGTCTTACGCGTCCAGGGAACCCTGGTCGATGACCAGGCCCGGGCCCATAGTGGTGCTCAGGGTTACGCGCTTAACATAAATACCTTTCGAGGAAGCTGGCTTGATACGCTTCAGATCAGCGATCAGGGCTTCAACGTTTTCCTTCAGCTGAACGGCGTCGAAGCCGATCTTGCCAACGGAAGTGTGGATGATACCGTTTTTGTCAGTGCGATAACGAACCTGACCAGCCTTCGCGTTCTTAACAGCGGTGGCTACGTCTGGAGTTACAGTACCAACCTTAGGGTTAGGCATCAGACCACGTGGGCCCAGGATCTGACCCAACTGACCAACAACACGCATTGCGTCCGGGGATGCAATAACTACGTCGTAGTTCAGGTCGCCGCCTTTCATTTCGGCAGCCAGGTCGTCCATACCAACGCGATCAGCGCCGGCAGCCAGAGCAGCTTCAGCAGCTGGACCCTGGGTGAACACAGCTACACGTACAGTCTTGCCAGTGCCGTGTGGCAGCACAGTAGCGCTACGAACAACCTGGTCAGATTTACGTGGGTCTACGCCCAGGTTAACGGCGATGTCAAACGACTCGCTGAATTTTACAGTCGACAGCTCAGCCAGCAAAGCAGCAGCGTCTACAAAGTTGTAAGACTTGCCAGCTTCGATTTTACCGGCGATTGCCTTTTGACGCTTAGTCAGCTTAGCCATTACACACCCTCCACGTTAAGGCCCATGCTACGAGCAGAACCGGCGATAGTACGCACGGCTGCTTCCATATCAGCTGCAGTCAGATCCGCGTTTTTGGTTTTCGCGATTTCTTCCAGCTGAGCACGAGTTACAGTGCCAACCTTAACGGTGTTTGGACGAGCGGAACCGCTAGTCAGACCAGCAGCCTTCTTCAGCAGAACCGAAGCAGGGGTCGACTTGGTTTCGAACGTGAAGCTACGGTCGCTGTATACAGTGATGATCACTGGAGTCGGCAGGCCTGGCTCAATACCCTGAGTACGGGCGTTGAAAGCTTTGCAGAACTCCATGATGTTCACACCATGTTGACCCAGAGCTGGACCAACAGGTGGGCTTGGGTTGGCCTGAGCGGCCTTCACTTGCAGCTTGATGTAAGCGGTAATCTTCTTAGCCATGAGGCACTCCAATTACGGGTTCAAGCGCCTAAAGAGGCTCCCCGGTTACTTGCGCGTTTATCCCAGTGACGACAAAACCCCACAGCCTAAGCCATGGGGTTGGGATTCGTGTTCAGCTAGACCTTTTCGACCTGGCTAAACTCTAGCTCTACCGGAGTAGAGCGACCGAAAATGAGCACCGCCACTTGGATGCGGCTCTTTTCGTAGTTAACTTCTTCAACCGTGCCGTTAAAGTCGGCAAACGGACCGTCGGTAACACGGACAACTTCGCCCGGCTCGAACAGTGTTTTTGGCTTGGGCTTGTCGCTGCCATCAGCAACGCGACGCAGAATTGCTTCTGCTTCTTTATCAGTGATCGGTGCCGGTTTATCGGCGGTCCCACCAATGAAGCCCATGACGCGCGGAGTGTCCTTGACCAAGTGCCAAGTCCCTTCGCTCATGTCCATCTGAACCAGCACATAACCAGGGAAGAACTTGCGCTCGCTTTTGCGTTTCTGGCCATTACGCATTTCAACCACTTCTTCAGTGGGAACCAGAATTTCGCCGAAGCCATCTTCCATGCCTGCCAGCTTAATACGCTCGATCAACGAGCGCATAACATGCTTTTCGTAACCCGAATAAGCATGCACTACGTACCAACGCTTAGCCACGGGACACCCTTAGCCAACAATCAAGGAAACGAGCCAGCCGAGCAGGGAATCTAAACCCCACAACAGCAACGCCATAACAAGAACAACAGCCACCACGATCAACGTGGTCTGCGTAGTTTCTTGGCGAGTTGGCCATACGACTTTACGAATCTCAGTACGAGCTTCCTTTACCAGGACAGAGAACGACTTGCCTTTTGCCGTCTGCAAGCCTACATAGGCAGCAACAGCAGCAATCACAAGAAGTGCAATGACACGATACAGGATCGGCGAACCAGAATAATACTGATTCCCAACAACGCCAACCACCACAAGAGCAACCACTACAAGCCACTTGAGGAGATCGAAGCGAGAGCCTTGAACTTCAGCCTTGGGAGTCATCTAAGAGGATCCTGTGAAAAGAAAGCCAGACGCAATGAGCGAATCTGGCAGGTCAGGAGGGAATCGAACCCCCAACCTACGGTTTTGGAGACCGTCGCTCTGCCAATTGAGCTACTGACCTAAAACATTATCGAGCCGCCGATTATGCCGACCCGAGAGAGACTTTTCAACCATCAATGCAATTACTTTTGCCGACAACCCAAAAACAGATCAATCAACACTGCAAGAAGCTGTATGCAAGCAACCCACGACAGCAATCACGAACCGGAGCAGCAGTACCAGCATCAGCACTACCAGCAAACACTCCAGACAAGCTATTAAGCCTGTTAAAACAAAGGCAGATATTTTCATATCTGCCTTGTTATATGGAGCTCTTGAGCGGATTTGAACCGCTGACCTCACCCTTACCAAGGGTGTGCTCTACCAACTGAGCTACAAGAGCAAAACACGTTGCAAAACAGCTAGACTGGAGCGGGTGGCGGGAATCGAACCCGCATCATTAGCTTGGAAGGCTAAGGTTCTACCACTAAACTACACCCGCAAATCTTGCTGCTCTAGCTTGAATATGGTGGAGGGGGAAGGATTCGAACCTTCGAAGTCGTAGACGTCAGATTTACAGTCTGATCCCTTTGGCCGCTCGGGAACCCCTCCTGAGCTGGCTAGAATTCTACATCATTCTAACCTTATGTCAACCACTTTCTTCAATTAAATCAGGAAGTTAGCAACTTGACTCGCTTCACACCTAGTAGCCTGTTTGGTGTTCACTGTGGAGCGGGCGCCATTCTATGCAAACTATCGGGTGGCTGCAACCCCTCGCAGCGCATTTTTTTGTATTTTAAACCATTGAATTCATTAGCAAGGTTCTGCAAAACCATTTCACTTGCGCCAGGCGTGCTTTGAGCGCTGACTTGCAGGGCATATCCCGCCAGTTCCGCGCGCACTCCTTCGAGCCGAACTGACTGCATGCCCATATCGGAAAGCCTGCGCTGCATGCCGTGCAACTGCTCCTCAGTGGTTAAACCACCGAGATAAAGGCATTCGCCCCCCTGTTGCGCTTCACCAGCGGCAGGACGCGCCTCACTAAGAAGACGTATATCCTGATGACTACCCTTGTACAGTGACAGGGAAATAACTTCCTTGGCCCTCAGCGGCGCTTCTTGCTGGTGCCATACGTAGTAAAAGACATTTAAAACAACCAGCAGCAGAAACAGCCAACGCATAGGAACCTCAAGGAAGGGGACAAACTACCGCCAAACCGACAAATACAAGGTCTTGCACCAAGCGGGCATCTGGAACCATGTCCCTCACCAGGCTTGCGTCACCTCCGGTCAGAAAAACCTCAAAGTCTTCCCCCCAGTACTCACGCGCCAATTCCAGCTGGGTCAAAACAAAACCGCGCATCATCAGCAAGCACCCGCGCTCTACCGCCTCAACTGTTGTACGACCCGGCGTACGCTGAAGCAACGCTTGCTCGGCAGATTGGTCGTCATACCTGATACGTCGGGTGTGAGTACGCAACTGATCGCGCATCAAGGGCATTCCCGGGCATATAAACCCGCCCAAATGCTGCCCACCAGCATCAACGAAGTCCGCTGTTACCGCCGTACCAAAATCCAGCACCAGGCACGCACTTTTCGCCAATTCAAAAGCGCCAACCACTGCGAGCCAACGATCGAGCCCCAAACGGGCAAACTCTTCATAACCGTTGCTGACCCCCGCCGCAGTCCTTGCCGGTTGTGCGCACTCTGCTGCAACACCAAAGGTCTTTGCAATTGACGCCACCAGGCTCAACGTCTCTTCATCATTGCGCACACTCACCAAACGGCAGCGGGTTATATGCAACTGTGGAGAAGCCAAAACTGCAGCCAGAAGCGCAGCATCGGAGTCGACGACTCCCCCACCCACCGGCACCCCGGCATCAAGAGCACGCCACTTTATAAAACTGTTGCCACAGTCCATTTCAAGAATCATGGCGCAACCTCAGGCTAAGCTCACCGCCGCTGTACACTTTCTCCTCGCCATTGACACTCATGCGCAGCGCGCCTTGCTGATCAATACCTATGACCGTGCCATCCACCTGGTGCACTCCAGCTATCAAAGATACTTCACGCCCCTGCCACAAATGATTCTGCTCCCACTCAGCCTGTATGGCCGAGAACCCTTCTGCGGCATGACGCTTGAGATACACAAGCAAGCTATCGTTGAGGGTCGAAATCAGCAGATTACGGTTTACCGAACGACCGGACTCCAGAAACACCGAAGTCCAGGCCTGATCGACCTCACTGGCCACCCGCATATTGACGTTGATACCTATACCCAGAACCACATGGCAGACATCAGCAGGATCCCCGACCAGCTCGAGCAAAATTCCGGCAATTTTCTTGTTGCCCACAAGCACATCATTTGGCCATTTAAGGCCAGCATCAGGTATGCCTGCACCTCGTAGCGCACTCAATACTGCAAGGCCAACTACAAGGCTAAGCCCTTCAAGTTGGCGCATCCCCCCGTCCATACGAAGGACCAGGCTGTAATAAATATTTTCTGCGAATGGACTTACCCATTTACGGCCTCTGCGCCCACGACCGGCGGTTTGGCGCTCAGCCGTGACGACAAATGGCGCTGCAGCACCATTATCAATCGCGCGTAAAGCCTCGGCATTGGTGGAATCTAATGAGTGATGAATCGCGACCGGCCATGGGCTGGCAACCAATTGATCCTGCTCAAGGAGCTCCAGCGGTGCAGCCAGTTGATAGCCGCGACCACGAACTTTATGAATGGACAGGTTCAGATCCGACTCCAAATGCTGGAGCTGCTTCCACACTGCACTGCGACTAACGCCAAGTGCGGCGCCAAGCGCTTGCCCTGAATGGAATCGACCATCTTTAAGGAGTTTCAACAACGTCAGCATGCAAGTATCGCCTCACAATGAGGCACGCATAATAGCCATGAGCGGAGCCATTGCATAGAAACCCCGTTCAAGCTGCAAGCGAACCACAGAATGGCTGTCAGGGGTATAGCGCCTGCAGCTTGCTGTTTGAAACTATCAGCTGCTTTTTAGCGCGCAAAAACAAACCCCCTGTCTGCGTTAGCAGACAGGGGGTTTGGAATTTAATCTTGACGATGACCTACTCTCACATGGGGAAACCCCACACTACCAT
>NZ_JBUZTQ010000014.1:0-125091 GCF_055408445.1 Pseudomonas sp. B414
TCATTTCCTGCTTCGATGACTTGAAGCTGACACTGCCGAAAACCAATCCAACTCATTGAAACTCAAGGAGTTTTCCGTTTCGACTGCGCCGGAAGTGGGCGAATTATAGGCCAATGAAAACCTGAGTCAAGGGTTAATTGAGCCACTCTATCAGTTAACGTAAATTCTCCCCATATACAGCTATATAGAGGGGGCTGACGCCCCCTCTATATAGCTACAGCACGCCCGATCGCCGTAGAGCCTCCACTGCATCCGCTTTCAACCCCAACACCTGCTCCAACACCTGCTGAGTATGCTCACCCAGCAAAGGCGGGGCGTTACGGTACTCCACTGGTGTTTCTGATAAGCGGATAGGACTGGCCACCTGCGGCACCAGCCCCGCCAACGCATGGGGCAGCTGCATCGCCAACCCACGCGCCTTGACCTGAGGATCAGCAAACACCTGCGCCAGATCATTGATCGGTCCACAGGGAACACCAACAGCTTCCAACTGCGCCACCCACTCAGCAGTAGTCTTGAATACCGTCACCTGCCTGATAAGGGGTACCAGCACCCCGCGATTAGCAACACGCAGCTTATTGGTAGCAAAGCGCGGATCCTCCACCCACTCAGAGCGACCTGCCACCTCAGCAAATTTGCGGAACTGGCTGTCATTCCCCACAGTCAGGATGAAGTCACCATCTGCCGTCGGGAAATCCTGATAAGGCACGATATTCGGATGAGCATTGCCCAGGCGTTGCGGAGCCACACCCGTAGTCAGATAGTTCATCGCCTGATTCGCCAGGCATGCGACCTGCACATCCAACAGCGCCATGTCGATATGCTGACCACCGCCGGCTTGCTCGCGATGAGCAAGGGCCGCAAGGATTGCGACCGTTGAGTAAAGCCCGGTCAGGATATCAGTCAGCGCAACCCCCACCTTTACCGGCCCCGCCCCCTCATCACCTTCAGGCCGCCCGGTCAGACTCATCAGCCCACCCAGCCCCTGAACCATAAAGTCATAACCCGCCCGCTTGGCATAGGGACCGGTCTGACCGAACCCGGTAATCGAGCAGTAGATCAATTCCGGATTCAATGCCTTGAGCGACGCATAGTCCAGCCCGTAGGCCTGCAGGCCGCCAACCTTGAAGTTCTCTATCAGGATGTCGGACTTTGCCGCCAGCTCACGAACCAGCTGCTGTCCTTCCGGCTTGGTGAAATCGATAGTTACCGATTGCTTGTTGCGGTTGGCAGACAGGTAGTAAGCAGCCTCCCCAGTGCTCTCCCCATAGGCATCCTTAAGAAAGGGCGGCCCCCAGGCACGGGTGTCATCACCATTGCCCGGGCGCTCAACCTTGATCACCTCGGCACCCAGGTCTGCCAGAATTTGCCCCGCCCACGGCCCCGCCAGCACACGAGACAGATCCAACACCCGCAAATGCGATAAAGCACCCATGAGCCGAGCTCCTGTTAATAGAACGCCTGAAGACCGGTCTGCGCACGCCCAAGGATCAAGGCATGTACGTCATGGGTGCCTTCATAGGTGTTAACAACTTCCAGGTTGACCAGGTGACGCGCCACACCGAACTCGTCCGAAATACCGTTACCACCCAGCATGTCACGAGCCATACGGGCGATATCCAGCGACTTGCCACACGAATTGCGCTTCATGATCGAGGTGATTTCAACAGCTGCGGTGCCTTCGTCCTTCATCCGCCCCAGACGCAGGCACCCCTGCAGGGCCAGCGTAATCTCGGTCTGCATATCAGCCAGCTTTTTCTGGATCAACTGGGTCGCCGCCAAAGGCCGACCAAACTGATGACGGTCCAGGGTGTACTGACGCGCGGTGTGCCAGCAGAACTCAGCCGCACCCAGCGCACCCCAGGAGATACCGTAGCGTGCCGAGTTGAGGCAGGTAAAAGGACCTTTGAGGCCGCGTACATCCGGGAAGATGTTCTCTTGCGGCACAAATACGTTATCCATGACGATTTCGCCCGTGATGGACGCACGCAAGCCGACCTTGCCGTGAATCGCAGGGGTAGTCAGCCCCTTCCAGCCTTTTTCCAGAACAAAGCCACGAATATCACCTTCATCATCCTTGGCCCACACCACAAACACATCCGCGATAGGGCTGTTGGTAATCCACATCTTGCTACCTGTCAGGCTGTAGCCGCCATCCACCGAACGAGCACGGGTAATCATCGCGCCCGGGTCGGAACCGTGGTTAGGCTCAGTCAGACCAAAACAGCCGATCCACTCGCCAGATGCCAGCTTGGGCAGGTACTTCTGCTTCTGCGCCTCGGTACCAAATTCATTGATCGGCACCATCACCAAAGACGACTGCACGCTCATCATCGAGCGATAGCCTGAGTCCACCCGCTCCACTTCACGAGCGATCAGGCCGTAGCTGACGTAGTTAAGGCCGCTGCCGCCGTACTGCTCAGGAATCATCGCACCCAGCAAGCCGGTTTCGCCCATCTCGCGAAAAATCGCAGGGTCAGTCTTCTCATTGCGGAAAGCTTCAAGCACACGCGGCGCCAACTTGTCCTGGGCAAATTGCTCAGCACTGTCGCGCACCATGCGCTCTTCTTCAGTGAGCTGCTGATCCAGCAACAGTGGATCAATCCAGTTGAAGCTTGCTTTACCCGCCATGAGAGAACCCTCGCGTAA
Organism: Pseudomonas sp. B414; assembly: GCF_055408445.1. Lineage (NCBI taxonomy): Bacteria > Pseudomonadati > Pseudomonadota > Gammaproteobacteria > Pseudomonadales > Pseudomonadaceae > Pseudomonas > Pseudomonas sp. B414. The sequence continues at coordinate 2,650 of NZ_JBUZTQ010000014.1, forward strand.
TAGATCAAATATCGTGAGCCGATCCTAGGCCCCTTCTATATAGAAGGACAAACGAGGATTCAGCACCATCTTGTGATAATTTCTCACTTCGTAAACCGCAAGAAAGCCATTTCTGACTGTATTTAGTGAGGAAGCCGTACATGCGTCGCAAGATCCCCAGCACAACAGCCCTGATCAGCTTCGAGGCAGCTGCGCGCCATGAAAGCTTTACCAAGGCCGCACAGGAGCTATCCCTTACTCAAGGGGCAATTTGCCGACAGATCGCTGGCCTTGAAGAGTTCCTGAGCGTCGAACTCTTCCGGCGCTCCAAACGCGGGGTAAAGCTGACCGAAGCCGGCCTTTCCTATAGTCGACGCATCGCAACCCAGCTGGATGCCGTAGAGCGGGATACGTTGTCGGTGATGGGCCAACAAGGTGCCAATGTGATTGAGTTAGCCGTAGTGCCCACCTTCGGCACCCAATGGCTATTGCCCCGCCTCAAGGACTTCCAGCAACAACACCCGGACGTTACGGTCAACCTGACCAACCGCACACGCCCCTTTCTGTTTGCCGATACCGACTTTGATGCCGCCATCTACTTCGGCGATGCCGACTGGTCCGGCACATCTTCCTACCGCCTGATGGGTGAAAACCCGGTCCCTGTGTGCAGCCCCATGCTATTAGGTGCACAGCAGAGCCTCAGCCCCCAGGCACTCGCAGAACTCCCCCTGCTGCAACAGACCACTCGCCCCTACGCCTGGCGCCAATGGTTTAACGCCCAGGACATGAACGTGCCCCGGGACATGACCGGCCCACGCTACGAACTGTTCTCGATGCTGGCCCAGGCCGCCATGCATGAAATGGGGGTCGCCCTGATCCCACCCTTCCTGATTCAGCGCGAACTGGCCGAAAAGCGCCTGGTGATTGCCAATCACCGCACCCTGCACAGCACCAAGGCTTACTACCTAATGATCCCCGAGCGCAAAATCGAATCCGCCTCACTGCAGGCCTTTCGAGATTGGCTGATCAAGCAGGCCGAGGGCTACAGCCTGATTTAAAGCGTCGCATCGTCCAGACAAACTATGTAGCGCATACTAAAATAGCACTACATATATAAGTTAATGTCGCTTTTTAGCACTCTGTACTTTGGTCTAGCTGGACAAAGCTGAACGCCAGTAACCACGAGGCCTACAGGGTATTTCTCAAAGTTATGCAGCGATAACCAAAAGAAATGTGAAAAAAACTCAAAAAACAGGTAAATCTCCTGCAAGCCACGTATTTAAAGGCATGCAGGCGATCGTTGCGACATTCGGTCACTGCATGACTTGTAGTTTAGATCTCGTCATCCTCCATAAGTCCTTGAAGGGCAAAAAAATTGCCAGCAGAATGCCCCGCCCCACCCATACTTTGGTGGGATCGTGCTGATCGGCCGCCCCAGTCGCACCATCCGTAGTGCGCTGGCTTTCTTATAAAAGATCACGCAGGAGATATGACGTGCACATTGGTGTTCCTCTCGAGACCCATACGGGTGAAACGCGGGTTGCTGCAACCCCGGAAACCATCAAGAAGCTGATCGGCCAAGGCCATAAAGTGACTGTTCAAAGCGGCGCTGGCGTTAATGCCAGTGTTATCGACAGTGCTTATGAAGCCGCCGGCGCAACTATTGGCAACGCTACAGATGCTTTCGGCGCAGAGCTGATTCTCAAGGTTGTCGCCCCTAGCGACAGCGAACTGGCCCTGATAAAAACCGGCACCGTGCTGATTGGCATGCTTAACCCGTTCAGCAATGAAACCATTGCCAAACTGGCCGAGCGTGGGATCACCGCCTTCTCTCTCGAAGCTGCTCCACGAACCTCTCGTGCGCAAAGTCTTGATGTGCTGTCATCCCAGGCCAACATTGCCGGTTATAAAGCTGTACTTGTTGCTGCTCACCACTATCCGCGCTTTATGCCGATGCTGATGACCGCCGCCGGTACCGTTAAAGCCGCTCGCGTGCTGATTCTGGGCGCAGGTGTTGCTGGCTTGCAGGCCATTGCCACTGCCAAGCGCCTGGGCGCAGTCATCGAAGCCTCCGATGTGCGACCTGCCGTTAAAGAGCAGATCGAATCCCTGGGTGCCAAGTTTGTCGACGTGCCTTATGAAACCGACGAAGAACGCGAATGCGCCGTTGGCGTAGGTGGTTATGCCCGCCCGATGCCTGCCAGTTGGATGCAGCGCCAGGCCCTGGCTGTTCACGAACGCGCCAAGCTGGCGGATATCGTGATCACCACAGCCCTGATCCCGGGCCGCAAGGCGCCTGTTCTGCTCAGTGCTGAAACCGTGGCCCAGATGAAGCCGGGCTCGGTGGTCATCGACCTGGCAGCAGCCCAGGGCGGCAACTGCCCGCTGACTGTTGCCGATCAGGTCGTTGTTGAGCATGGCGTGACCATCGTTGGCCACACCAACCTGCCTGCCATGGTTGCCGCTGACGCCTCGGCGCTTTACGCCCGCAACCTGCTGGACTTCCTCAAGCTGGTCTTCACCCCCGAAGGGCAGTTCCAGATCAACCTTGAAGACGACATCGTCGCCGCATGCCTGATGTGCCGCGACGGTCAAGTCGTGCGCAAAAACGGCTGAGGATAAAAATAATGGAAGAGCTCATCTCCCCCGGTATCTACAACCTGATCATCTTCGCGCTGGCCATTTATGTGGGCTATCACGTGGTCTGGAACGTTACCCCGGCGCTGCACACCCCGCTGATGGCGGTTACCAACGCCATCTCGGCGATCGTGATTGTCGGCGCCATGCTCGCTGCCGCGCTGACTGTTACCCCGCTGGGTAAAACCATGGGCACCCTGGCGGTCGCGCTGGCTGCCGTAAACGTATTCGGTGGATTTTTGGTCACCCGGCGCATGCTGGAAATGTTCAAGAAGAAAGCACCTAAAGCCAAAGAAGAGGTGCGCAAGCCATGAGCATGAACCTGGTTACTGTTCTGTATCTGGTTGCATCGATCTGCTTTATTCAGGCCCTCAAAGGCTTGTCACACCCTACCACTTCACGTCGCGGCAACCTGTTCGGCATGCTGGGTATGGGACTGGCGATCATTACTACGGTCGGCCTGATCTACAAGCTGGGTGCCGAGATTGCCACCGCCGGTATCGGCTACGTGATTGTCGGCCTGCTGGTGGGTGGCACTGCCGGCTCGATCATGGCCAAGCGCGTCGAAATGACCAAAATGCCTGAGCTGGTTGCCTTCATGCACAGCATGATCGGTCTGGCTGCGGTGTTTATCGCTATCGCTGCCGTGGTTGAGCCGCAGTCGCTGGGTATCGTCAAGCACCTGGGCGACGCCATTCCTGCGGGTAACCGTCTGGAACTGTTCCTGGGCGCAGCCATTGGTGCCATCACCTTCTCCGGTTCGGTGATTGCCTTCGGCAAGCTCTCGGGCAAATACAAGTTCCGCCTGTTTCAAGGCGCACCGGTACAGTTCAGCGGCCAACACAAGCTGAATCTGGTACTGGGCCTGGCCACGCTGGCTCTGGGCATCACCTTTATGCTGACCGGCAACCTCAACGCCTTCGCGCTGATGCTGGCTCTGGCGTTCGTGCTGGGCGTGCTGATCATCATCCCGATTGGCGGCGCCGACATGCCGGTCGTGGTGTCGATGCTTAATAGCTACTCGGGTTGGGCTGCAGCCGGTATCGGTTTCTCACTGAACAACTCGATGCTGATCATTGCCGGTTCGCTGGTAGGTTCCTCGGGCGCGATCCTGTCGTACATCATGTGCAAGGCAATGAACCGTTCGTTCTTCAACGTGATCCTCGGCGGCTTTGGCGGTGCAGTTGACGCCGGCGGCCCGGCAGGTGCGCAAGAGGCTCGCCCGGTGAAATCCGGCTCGGCTGACGACGCAACCTTCCTGCTGACCAACGCCGATACCGTGATCATTGTTCCGGGTTACGGCCTGGCAGTGGCACGGGCACAGCATGCACTTAAAGAGCTGACTGAAAAGCTGACTCATCGTGGCGTGACCGTGAAGTATGCGATCCACCCGGTTGCTGGCCGCATGCCAGGCCATATGAACGTCCTGCTGGCCGAGGCGGAAGTGCCTTACGACCAGGTGTTCGAGATGGAAGACATCAACTCCGAGTTCGGCCAGGCCGACGTGGTGCTCGTACTGGGCGCCAACGACGTGGTCAACCCGGCGGCCAAGAACGATCCAAAATCGCCGATTGCCGGCATGCCGATCCTCGAAGCCTATAAAGCCAAGACCGTCATCGTTAACAAGCGCTCAATGGCCAGTGGCTATGCAGGCCTGGATAACGAATTGTTTTACCTTGATAAAACCATGATGGTCTTCGGCGACGCCAAGAAAGTTATTGAAGATATGGTTAAAGCTGTCGAGTAACATCCCGCTCCACAGCAATAACGAGAACCCCGGCGCTGTATTGGCCGGGGTTTTTCTTTTTCCAAGGAACCCGACCAAAGGCTCTACATCGGCCGCTGGCATTCGACCATGGTAGCGGGACGAAAGGCTCTGAAAATGAATAGACTGCGCCTCTTGCTTCCGTTGCCCGAGATAACAATCCATGTACCGTGAACGTATTCGCCTGAACTCCCTGCACGATAAGGTCATGAGCGCCGAAGAAGCCGCCGCCCTTATCCAAGACGGCATGACCGTCGGCATGAGCGGTTTTACCCGTGCCGGTGAAGCCAAAGCCGTGCCCCAGGCCCTGGCCGAACGGGCTAAAAAGTCGCCACTGAAAATCACCCTGATGACCGGCGCGAGCCTGGGCAACGATCTGGACAAGCAATTGACCGAGGCCGGGGTACTGGCTCGTCGCATGCCCTTCCAGGTAGACAGCACCCTGCGCAAGGCGATCAACGCCGGCGAAGTGATGTTTATCGACCAGCACTTGTCCGAAACCGTTGAGCAGTTGCGTAACAACCAGCTCAAGCTGCCGGACATCGCAGTGATCGAAGCCGTCGCCATTACCGAGCAAGGTCATATTGTTCCGACGACTTCCGTGGGCAACTCCGCCAGCTTCGCGATTTTCGCCAAGCAAGTGATCGTTGAGATCAACCTGGCGCACAACCCGAACCTGGAAGGTCTGCACGACATCTATATCCCGACCTACCGCCCGACACGTACACCTATCCCGCTGGTAAAAGTCGACGATCGTATCGGCAGCACTGCAATCCCGATTCCGGCGGAAAAAATCGTCGCTATCGTGATCACCAACAAACCGGATTCACCGTCTACCGTGTCCGAGCCTGACAGCGAAACCGACGGCATCGCCTTCCACCTGATCAACTTCCTCAAAGCCGAAGTTGAAGCGGGCCGCATGACCAACAAGCTGGGCCCGCTGCAAGCCGGTATCGGCAACATCGCCAACGCGGTGATGTGCGGCCTGATCGACTCGCCGTTCGAAGACCTGACCATGTACTCCGAAGTACTGCAGGATTCGACTTTCGATCTGATCGACGCCGGCAAGATGAGCTTTGCCTCGGGCAGCTCCATCACCCTGTCGGAACGTCGCAACGCGGACGTGTTCGGCAACCTGGAGCGTTACAAGGACAAGCTGGTGCTGCGCCCGCAAGAGATCTCCAACCATCCTGAAGTGGTTCGTCGCCTGGGCATCATCGGTATCAACACCGCCCTGGAGTTCGATATCTACGGCAACGTCAATTCCACTCACGTCTGCGGCACGCGGATGATGAACGGCATTGGCGGTTCGGGCGACTTCGCCCGCAACGCACACTTGGCGATCTTCGTGACCAAGTCGATTGCCAAGGCAGGCGCAATATCCAGCGTGGTGCCAATGGTCAGCCACGTCGACCACACCGAGCATGACGTTGACATCCTCGTGACCGAGCAAGGCCTGGCCGATCTGCGTGGCCTGGCGCCACGTGAGCGGGCACGGGTGATTATCGACAACTGTGTTCATCCGGACTTCCGCGAAGCCCTGAATGACTACTTCACCAAGGCCTGCGCCATTGGCGGCCACACGCCACATATCCTGCGTGAGGCCCTGAGCTGGCATATCAACCTGGAAGAAACCGGGAAAATGCTGCCGTAACCCGCGCGCTAGACAGCCGCTGACATAAACACTGTTTTGTCAGCGGCTTTTTTATGGCTTAAATTTCAAAAACTGTACTGCTGTACTGGTCATTTCTTACCCTCCACACTTACTTTTCCTACATATTTGGGCAATTTCGCACCATTAAAGTGCACACAGGTACAGTTGCACTCATTTTAAGCAGTACAGCACCTATAAACAGTTAACTGGCCCATCGCAATACAAGTGAACTGTATCTAGAGACACTCGACAAAGAGGAGGATCATTGGCATCAGTTAAACCACTAGCCAATGCCGCCACAAGCGGAAGGATGTCACCATGGAACGTACACTCAGTTCCGAACTGTTCAGCGAAAGCAACACTGTAAACTCCCAGGCTTCCATGCCTTTGCGCGTACTTGCCAACCTGATGTTGTGGCAGCGCCGCATCTCCAGCCGCCATCAACTGGCTCGCCTGGACTCGCGTCTTCTGGCTGATGCCGGGATTAGCGAAGCACAGCGTTACGAAGAGCTGAGCAAGCCGTTCTGGCGCTAATTAGCGCTCGCTGGCCCTGACCACCGGTCCACTGCCAGCAACCTGAATTGAAAAAACAGAACCCGTCGCGGATTACCGCTGACGGGTTTTGTCGTTTATGGGCCACTGTTTTAGCCAATTACAATGCAACAAGTACAGTTTTAAATATTATAATAACTACAGGTACAGTTTGGTAAAGGCTTGGTCCAGAGCACCTGGGGCATCCCTAATAGCAAAACTTCCTTTGCCCGATGCGGCCCTGCGCCTACCATTCGGCCCATAACCGTCTATTTTCATATGTTCATGCTCAGGAGTATTACCATGTCCACACTTCGCCTACTTAGCGCGGCGGCTTTGCTGGTCGCTGCTGCAAGCGCCAACGCCACAAGCTTTATCGCCACTACCGACGGCCTTGTGGGCACTCTCAAGGCCACTTCCGACCTGACGTCCGACGCCACGGGTTCATTCCGCGACAACAAGATTGTGCGTGCCGCGCGTGACGACGCTGCCAGCTTCGTGGCCAGCGAAGGTGCCATCCGCGGGGTGAAACTGGAAAGCGCCTTCAAGGCCATCCGCCAGCAAGCGCCGCAGTTGCAGGCTACTGATGCGCAATTGGCTCAGGCCATCCTGACGATCTAAGTATCTGAGCAGCAGGTTGAAACGGATTTTGTGGGAGCAGGCTTGCTCACGATGCAGGCGACGCGGTCGTTCAGTTAAACCGCGTTGACACCATCGCGAGTAAAACCGCTCCCACAAAAAACCATACCTTTGCCTCTGGATGCCGTTCTTCTGCATGAAGAAATATTTCAGGACCGCCCCCGCGCTGGCCCTGCCCCGGCCATTACGCTAGCCTTGAGCCTCATTCAAACAGCCTCGAGACCCATGCGTTTTTCCTTATTAGCTCTTCTTGCACTCTGCTGGACTCAATCAGCCTACGCCTTCGACATGACCACCCAGAATGTGGTGCTCAGCGGTTACGTCACCAGTAAAGTGACGTCCGCGCCTTTTGATCACAAACTGATACGTGCCGCCCAGGATGATGCCGCCGTCTTTGTTGCCAGTGATGGCCAAATAAGAGGCGCACAGATGGAGTCTGCCCTGCGCTATCTGCGCCAGAACCCGCCAAAATTGAATGTCAGCGACCTTGAACTGGCACAGATAATTCTCGTCCAATAAATACCTGCTTTATCCGGAGAAACTTCATGCGTAGCCCTTTAATCGTCGCCACCCTTGGCCTGTTGCTGCTGGCCGATGTGGCTCAGGCACAAACCGTCGTGCAGACCAGTAACATCATCGTGCGGGCGTTTGGCCGTACCATCGACTTTACGTCCGACACCACTACCTCCATCCGCGACTCCAAAGTGGTGCGCGAAGCCCACGACGATGCCGCCACCTTCGTAGCCAGCCAGGGCGATATTCGCGGCGTGCAACTGGAAGCAGCATTCAGCACCTTGCGTGATCGCGTGCCTGAAGCCCGCAACGCCAGTGATCAGGATCTAGCCGAAGCCATCCTCGCACTGTGAGGCCGTTAACGCGCTGGCTCGCCGCCTGTGGCTTGCTGCTGATTGCCAGCAGCGCCCAGGCTGCGCTGCATCTGCAACTCAAGACAGAGGGCCTGAGCCCGGCCGAACAACAGGCCAGCCAGGCCCTGCTCGATGAAGCCATGCAGAACCTGCCACCGCGTTTTATCGAGCAACTGGACCGCCAGATCCTGGTGGGCTGGACCGATAAGATGCCTGACAATGCCTACGGCCAGGCATCGCTGACCTCCGAGCTGGACCTGAACCGCAACCTGCTGGCCAGGCTGACCGATGGCTCAGCCGCGACCGAGCAAACCAACCGCCCCCACGGCACCGTGCGCCGTGAAATGCTAGCCACCGTGTTGCACGAGCTGACCCATATCTACGATCGCGCCCGCCTCTGGCCTGCGCCCGAGCGCACGTTGATCCGCCGCTGTGCCCGGCAAAGCAGCAACGCTGGCCTGATTGGCCTGCCCGATCAGTGCCGCGGGCAGACCGAACGGCGTTTCACCCTCAGCGATGATCCGCGCCTGCTCGACCTGGCAGGCTGGCAGCAATACGTGGGCCGTCGCGGCGAACGCGAGCAGGATAACCACCAGATCGCGCGTAGCCCGGACTTGTACGAAGTCAGCAGCCCCAAGGAGTTTGTCGCGGTCAATATGGAGTACTTCCTCCTCGACCCGGCCTACGCCTGCCGCCGCCCGGCGCTGTATCGCTATTACCAGCAACACTTCGGCTGGACGCCTGCGGCCAGGGACGAATGCCCCAAGGGCTTTGCCTTCCTCAATGCCGGCAATGATTTCGCCAAGACACCGCTGGGCACTGTCGACCCGGAACGGGTGTACGCGGTCGACTACCTGCTGGCCGAGGCCAATCAGGAGTGGGCCAGCCGCTGGGGGCACAGCATGCTGCGCCTGGTGATTTGTGCTCCCGGTCGCCCACGGGGACCTGACTGCCGACTCGACCTGCAAGAACACCTGGTGTTGTCCTACAGGGCGTTCGTCAATGACGTACAGCTCTCAAGCTGGGATGGCCTGACGGGGGCCTACCCGTCGCGCCTGTTTGTCTTGCCGCTGGCCCAAGTGATCGACGAATACACCAAGACCGAACTGCGCAGCCTGGCTTCCGTGCCGCTCAAACTGAGCCGCCCTGAAATCGAGGAGGTGGTCGAGCACGCCGCCGAAATGCACTGGAGCTATGACGGCAATTACTACTTCATCTCCAACAACTGCGCGGTTGAAACCTTGAAACTGCTGCGCAGCGGCAGCGACAATGCCCAACTCAAGGGCCTGGACAGCATCGTACCCAACGGCCTGCTTGAAGTGCTCAAGACACGCGGGCTGGCGGACACCAGCGTGCTGGACGATCCAAAAGAAGCGCTGCGCCTGGGTTATCGCTTTGACTCCTACCGCGATCGCTACCAGGCGATGTTCGATGTGCTCAAAACGCGCCTGGCGATCAAACAAACCACTGTTGAAGACTGGTTGGCCCTCAATGCTGACGAACGCCGTCCGTGGTTTGGGCAAGCGGATCTGCGCGCCAGCGCGGCCATGCTATTGCTGGAGCAAGCCAGCTTCCGCCGACAACTGCTGCTGGCCCAGGATGAGGTCAAACAAAAGTACCTGGGTGCTCGCGGGCTCAAGGATGGCGGCATGGACAAAGCCAACAAAACCTTGCAAGAGATTCTCGCCAGCAGTGGCTTCCTCAGCCGTCCGGCAGAATTACTCGGCAGCAGCGGCTATGGCCTGCCCCAGACCAAGGAATGGGAAATGCTCGAGTCCGAAAGCAGCCAGCGCCAGCAGCAGCTATTGCGCCTGACCACTGACCTGGACAAGGAAGTGCGCAGCCTGCTGGAACCTGCCCGTGCTGCTGAAATTGCCGCCACCGAAGAGAACGTCAAACTGATCGGTGAGCATTTGCGGGCGCTGCATAAGGCATCGGGCGGGTTGCAGTTGCCCTGATCGGCATATGACCTGTGGCAGCGGGCTTGCTCGCGATGCAAGCAACACGGTTTTACTATACGACCGCGTCGATGCTATCGCGAGCAAGCCCGCTCCCACAAAAGGGATATGTCGTAATCACGCACCCGGCACAAAATGCTTCTGCGCCGTGCCGTGGGCGATCAGCCGCGAGAGGTAGTTCATTTTGTCGGCATCCTGGTCGACAAAGCGGAAGGTCAGTTGCAACCAGGCGCTATCGGGTTTTGGCTCAAAGGCCACGATGGCATGCAGATAACCATTCAAGCGCGCCACCTCGGCGCTCTCGCCCTGCTCCAGGTCGAGTACGGCGCTGTCCAGCACCTGAGGCAGCACTTCGCCGCGACGCACCACCAGCAGCGCCTCCTTGAGGCTCAGAGCCTTGATCACGCACGCCTGGGTGCCGCTGGGCAAGCGCAGTTGCCCTTGGCCACGGCTTGTCAGCGACGGGGCTGCTGCCGGTGCCGGGGCAGGACGTGGTGCCGGGGATGCAGGCACAACAGGCGCCGCAGTCACGACTTGCGCCTTGCCGCCGGTCAACGCATTGAGCGAATCATTGCCGAACGCCGAGTTCATCCGGGTCGGAGCACTGGCCATCACTGAATCAAGCAGCCCGGCCTTGGTAAACGCCTTCTTCACCTTGGACAGCAGTTGTTCATTGGTGAAAGGCTTACTGACGAAGTCCGAAACCCCGGCCTGAATGGCCTGGATCACGTTCTCTTTGTCGCCACGGCTGGTGACCATGATAAAGGGCAGGGTTTTCAGCCGGTCCTGCTCGCGGCACCAGGTCAGCAGCTCAAGGCCGGACATCTCCGGCATTTCCCAGTCGCACAGGACCAGATCAAACGCTTCGCGGGTCAGCAGGGCCTGGGCTTTGCGGCCGTTGACTGCGTCTTCGATCCTGATGCCCGGAAAATAGTTACGCAGGCAGTTTTTAACCAGATCACGAATAAACGACGCGTCATCCACCACCAGCACACTCACCTTGCTCATCGACTGCTCCTTGGATATGAACCTCCGAAAAGCAAAACGCCCGGCAATGAGCCGGGCGCTTTTTAGATCGGGCTGTCTTATTTATCGTCAGGCTGCGGCGCAACATTAGCGTTATCACCACCGGTACCCTGAACTTCTTCACGCATGCGCTTGAGGCCCATATGGCGCACGTCGGTACCACGCACCAGATAGATCACCAGTTCCGAGATATTGCGCGCGTGGTCGCCGATACGTTCCAGCGAACGCAGCACCCAGATGATGCTCAACACACGTGAGATCGAACGCGGGTCTTCCATCATGTAGGTGGCCAGTTCACGCAGCGCGGTCTTGTATTCGCGGTCGATAATTTTATCGTACTGCGCCACCGACAATGCCAGATCGGCGTCAAAGCGGGCAAAGGCGTCCAGTGCATCACGCACCATGTTGCGCACCTGATCGCCAATATGGCGAACTTCAACATAACCGCGCGGTGCCTCACCTTCTTCGCACAGCTGAATGGCCCGGCGGGCGATCTTGGTCGCTTCGTCACCGATGCGCTCCAGGTCGATCACCGACTTGGAGATACTGATGATCAAACGCAAGTCAGACGCCGCAGGCTGACGACGGGCCAGAATGCGCAGGCATTCCTCGTCGATGTTGCGCTCCATCTGATTGATCTGTTCATCGATCTCGCGCACCTGTTGCGCCAGGCCCGAGTCGGCCTCGATCAATGCGGTTACCGCGTCGTTAACCTGTTTCTCGACCAGACCGCCCATCGCCAGCAGGTGGCTGCGCACGTCTTCGAGTTCCGCATTGAACTGCGCGGAAATATGATGGGTGAGGCCATCCTTTGAAATCATGGTTCTGCTCCGCAAAAGCTGTGAGCTGCGCGCTGTAAGCGGCCAGCCAAATTGTCGTTACGCCAAACGGTCACTGCCGCTCAAACTAGCCATAGCGCCCGGTGATGTAGTCTTCGGTCTGCTTCTTGGCCGGGTTGGTGAACAGCGTGTCGGTGTCACCGTACTCAACCATTTTGCCCATGTACATGAACGCCGTGTAGTCCGAAACCCGGGCTGCCTGCTGCATGTTGTGGGTCACGATGACGATGGTGAACTTGGACTTGAGCTCGTAGATCAGCTCTTCGACTTTCAACGTCGAGATCGGGTCGAGTGCCGAGCACGGCTCATCGAGCAGCAACACTTCAGGCTCTACCGCGATGGTACGGGCAATCACCAGACGCTGCTGCTGACCACCGGACAGGCCCAGCGCCGACTCGTGCAGGCGGTCTTTGACCTCATCCCACAATGCCGCGCCCTTGAGTGCCCACTCGACGGCTTCGTCGAGCACGCGCTTTTTGTTGATGCCCTGGATCCGCAGGCCATAAACCACGTTTTCGTAAATGGTCTTGGGAAACGGGTTGGGCTTCTGGAACACCATGCCGACGCGGCGACGCAGCTCGGCCACATCCTCGCCCTTGCGGTAGATGTTGTTGCCGTACAGGTTGATCTCGCCTTCGACGCGGCAACCGTCCACTAGATCGTTCATGCGGTTGAAGGTACGCAGCAGCGTGGACTTGCCACAGCCCGACGGGCCGATAAACGCCGTGACCCGTTGCTTCGGGATATTCAGGCTGACGTCGTACAGCGCCTGTTTTTCACCGTAGTAAAGGTTCAGTCCCGGGACTTCAATGGCAACTTCTTCGTTGTCCAGGTTCAAGCTCTGTTTGCTGCGACCCAAGGCGGACATGTTGATGCCGTGGGTTGAGGATTCATGCTGCATGGGGTACTCCATACGCTATTTAGTCTGTGTGAGCGGGTGCTCGCTGCGGTTTATCTGAAAGACCGCATTGTCTGCATCGCGAGCAAGCCCGCTCCCACATTCAAGATTCAGTTGGTTTATCAGCTTTCCAGCGCCTTGTACTTCTCGCGCAGGTGGTTACGAATCCACACTGCCGACAGGTTCAGGGTCGCGATGACCAGCACCAGCAGCAGTGCCGTGGCGTATACCAGCGGTCGTGCCGCTTCGACGTTCGGGCTCTGGAAACCCACGTCATAAATATGGAAGCCCAGGTGCATGATCTTCTGGTCAAGGTGCAGGTACGGGTAGTTGCCGTCCAGCGGCAGCGACGGCGCCAGCTTGACCACGCCCACTAGCATCAGCGGCGCCACTTCACCGGCCGCACGGGCCACGGCGAGGATCATGCCGGTCATCATGGCCGGGCTGGCCATCGGCAGTACGATCTTCCACAAGGTTTCGGATTTGGTTGCACCCAGCGCCAGCGAGCCTTCGCGAACGGTACGCGGGATCCGCGCCAGCCCTTCTTCGGTGGCCACGATCACCACCGGCACAGCCAGCAATGCCAGAGTCAGCGAGGCCCACATCAGGCCCGGCGTACCAAAGGTCGGTGCCGGCAAGGCTTCGGCGAAGAACAGGCGGTCAACCGAACCACCCAGCACATACACAAAGAAGCCCAGGCCAAACACACCATAAACAATGGCCGGTACACCCGCCAGGTTGTTCACCGCGATACGGATCACCCGGGTCAGGGTGTTCTGCTTGGCATATTCACGCAGGTACACCGCAGCCAGTACGCCGAACGGGGTTACGATCACGGCCATGATCAGGGTCATCATCACGGTGCCGAAAATCGCCGGGAAGATCCCGCCCTCGGTGTTCGCTTCACGTGGGTCCTGGCTCAGGAACTCCCAGATGTTGCTGAAATACATGGCCAGTTTTTGCCAGCTGTTCATGGCGTTCGGCTGGTAGGCCTTGACCACTTTGCCGATGCTGATTTCAAGTTCTTTGCCATTGGCATCGCGGGCCGTGAGGCTGTCACGGTTGAACTGTGCATGCAGCTCGCCCAGGCGATCTTCAATGGCCTTGTAACGGGCATTGAGTTCGGCGCGTTCGGACTCCATGTCAGCCTGCGCCTGCGGGGTCAGCTTGCCTTCCAGCTCCAGCTTGCGGCCATGCAGACGGATGCGCTCCAGCCCGTGGTTGATCGCACCGATGTCTTTTTTCTCAAGCTGGCTCAGTTGCGAAGCCAGATCGTTTACACGTTTGACCCTGGCTTGCAACTCTGGCCAGGCAGCAGCACCCTCTGCCACTACCTTGCCGTTTTCTTTCACGTTAACCAGGTAGCCGTAAAAATTGCCCCACTCACGACGCTCGATGGCCATCAACTCTGGCGGCGTGCTCTGGTTGGTCAGCCACTCACCCACCACCCAGGTAAAGTCGTTGCCGTTCAAGTCACGGTTGCCGACCTTGATCAGCTCGCGAGTCATAAACTCCGGGCCTTGCTCCGGTACTGGCAGGCCCGCACTTTTCAGGCGCTCGCGGGGCACCTCTTCCTTTTGCACCACTTCGCCGATCACCAGGTGATTGGCGCTGCCTGGCACGTTGTACTCGGCGTGGATCAGATCGGCAGGCCAGAAGTGACCCAGGCCGCGCACCGCAATCACCGACAACAGGCCGATGGTCATGATGACGGCGATGGACACCGCACCACCGCTGATCCAGACGCCTGGAGCGCCGCTCTTGAACCAACCTTTGAGGGAATTCTGTTTCACAGACTTCTACCTTCCTTAAAGCGACGAATATTTCTTGCGCAGACGCTGACGGATCAGCTCGGCAAGAGTGTTCATGATGAAGGTGAACAGCAGCAGCACCAGCGCCGAGAGGAACAGCACGCGGTAATGGCTACCGCCCACTTCCGACTCTGGCATTTCCACCGCCACGTTCGCCGCCAGGGTGCGCAGGCCTTCGAACAGGTTCATTTCCATGACCGGGGTGTTACCGGTGGCCATCAACACAATCATCGTCTCGCCGACCGCGCGGCCCATGCCGATCATCAGTGCCGAGAAGATCCCCGGGCTGGCCGTCAGGATGACCACGCGGGTCATGGTCTGCCACGGCGTGGCACCCAGCGCCAGCGAGCCCAGGGTAAGGCCGCGAGGCACACTGAACACGGCATCTTCAGCAATCGAGTAGATGTTGGGGATAACCGCAAAACCCATCGCCAGGCCGACTACCAGTGCGTTGCGCTGATCGTAGGTGATGCCCAGGTCGTGGGAGATCCACATACGCATGTCGCCGCCAAAGAACCAGGCTTCCATATACGGGCTCATGTACAACGACAACCAGCCCACAAACAGCAGCACCGGGATCAGGATCAGGCTTTCCCAGCCATCCGGTACGCGCAGGCGGATCGACTCGGGCAAGCGGCTCCAGGTGAAACCGGCGACCAGAATGCCGACTGGCATCAGGATCAGCAGGCTGAAAATCCCCGGCAAATGCCCTTCCACATACGGTGCCAGGAACAGACCGGCAAAGAAGCCCAGAATCACCGTTGGCATCGCTTCCATCAGCTCGATCACCGGCTTGACCTTGCGGCGCAGGCTCGGGGCCATGAAGTAAGCGGTGTAGATCGCAGCAGCAACGGCCAGCGGTGCAGCCAGCAACATGGCGTAGAAAGCCGCCTTCAACGTACCGAAGGTCAATGGCGCAAGGCTCATCTTCGGTTCGAAGTCAGTGTTGGCGGCGGTCGATTGCCAAACGTATTTAGGCTCGTCGTAGTTCTCGTACCAGACCTTGCTCCACAGCGCGCTCCAGGACACTTCCGGGTGCGGGTTCTTCAAGGTCAGTGGCAGCAGCTTGCCGCCCTCTTCGACGATGATGCGGTTGGCTCGCGGCGACAGCGCCATGATGCCTGGGCCTTCAGCAATTTTTTCGACCAGCAGGGTGCGGTGCGCAGTGCTGTGGAACACGCCGATTTCACCGGCAGCGTCCAGGGCCAGGAAGCCCTTGCGACGTTGCTCAGCAGTGATCTCGACAATCGGCGAAGTGCCCATCTGGAAGCTGCGGATATGCTTGAAGCGCTGCTCGCCATCCGGGTCGCGGGCCATAAACCACTGGCTCAGACCACCTTTGGAGTTACCAAAAATCAGCGAGATACCGCCCACCAACTGTGTACTTGCAGTGATTTCGGTGGTTGCGTCATCCGCCAGCTTGTAGCGACCGTTGAGGCTCTTGTCGCGCAGGCTGAATACATCGACCAGAGCCCGATCGTTCACCACATACAGCCACTGCTGCCGCGGATCGATATACAGCGCTTTGACCTGCTTGGTCATCTGCGGCAGGTCGATACGGGTCTCTGTGGTGGTGACCTCTTCGGTCATCATGTTTTCTTCGCGGGCCAGCGACAGCACGTTCAGTTGCGCCCCCGTGGAGCCTGCCAGCACCAACGTCGTATCGTTCACGCTCAGGTTGACGTGATCCAGTGCGCCGCCTTGCGGGTCGAGCACTATCGGCGTTTCACCGTAGGGGTACTCAATCGCCGGGGTGATGGTTTTTTTGTTGTCCGGGTAGCTGACCCGATAGGTATGGCGGAACACCAGCGCCTGGCCGTTGGACAGGCCCAATACCACTACCGGATTACCTGGCTGGTCTTCACCCAGGGAAGTCACCTGCGTGCCGGCTGGCAGCGGCAAGTTGACCCGAGACAGCTCTTCGCCATTCTTCGCATTGAAGAACAACACCATGCCCTTGTCGGAAACCCGCATGCCGACCTGATTTTGCTCCTCGACGGAGATCATCAGCGGCTTGCCGGCGTCCTGCATCCACACCGGCGTAATCGCCTGTTTGGCGGTCAGGTCGGCGCCCTGGAACAGTGGGTAAACCACATAGCCCAGAAAGAAGAAAATCAGGGTGATGGCGCCGAGCACGGCAAGACCGCCGATAAATACATACCAGCGGGTCAGGTGGTCTTTAAGCGCGCGGATGCGGCGCTTGCGCTGCAGTTCAGGCGTATTGAAATCAATGCGCTTGGGAGCGGAAGTCGTAGTCATTGGGGAATTGGCCAGATCATTCATGCGCACACCCTAGCGGTCCTGTATGACAGAAAGATGACAAAGCAGTGACGCAAAAAATCCGCCGCCCGACGGAGCTGGCAGCGGAATGGAAAACTGTGGTGAATCTGTAACAACTTAAACTTGTAGTCGCTGCCGCAGGCTGCGGCAGCGACTACAAAGTCATTACTTCTTGGCGACGTCGGCAGCGCCTTCTTTCAAGCCCAGATCAGCCAATGCTTTGGCTGCAACCTTGGCTGGCAGCGGGATATAGCCATCCTTCACGACCACTTCCTGACCCTGCTTGGACAGAACCAGCTTGATGAACTCGGCTTCCAGCGGGTTCAACGGCTTGTTCGGCGCCTTGTTCACGTACACGTAGAGGAAACGCGACAGCGGGTATTTGCCGTTCAGTGCGTTTTCTTCGCTGTCTTCGATAAACTCGGTGCTGCCTTTTTTAGCCAAAGGCACGGTCTTCACGCTGGCGGTTTTGTAACCGATGCCCGAGTAACCGATACCGTTGAGCGAGCTGCTGATCGACTGAACGACCGAAGCAGAACCCGGCTGTTCGTTTACGTTAGGCTTGAAGTCACCTTTGCACAGGGCTTCTTCCTTGAAGTAACCGTATGTGCCGGATACCGAGTTACGCCCGAACAGCTGCACCGGCTTGTTCGCCAGGTCGCCGGTCACGCCCAGATCACCCCAGGTCTTGATGTCGGACTTGCCGCCACACAGACGCGTGGAGGAGAAGACTGCGTCTACCTGCTCCATGGTCATGTGCTTGATCGGGTTGTCCTTGTGCACGAACACGGCCAGGGCATCCACGGCCACCGGGATAGCAGTTGGCTTGTAGCCGTACTTCTGCTCGAAGGCAGCCAGTTCGTTGTCTTTCATCTTGCGGCTCATCGGGCCCAGGTTAGCGGTGCCTTCAGTAATCGCAGGCGGCGCGGTCGAAGAACCGGCAGCTTGAATCTGGATATTTACGTTTGGATATTCTTTCTTGTAAGCCTCGGCCCACAATGTCATCAAATTCGCCAGAGTGTCAGAACCAACGCTGGACAGGTTCCCCGACACACCAGTTGTCTTCACATAGGGCTGAATAGCCGGGTCAACACCAGCGGCAACCGCATTGGCAGTTGCAACGCCTGCGGCAACAAAAGTCAGGGCCGCCATAACACGCTTCAGTTTCATGCCTTACTCCTAACAAACGGGGTTAGATGAATCGGGGGCCAGTATCTGCAGGCCATGTGACTACTCTATGAACCGATTGTGACAATTAGATGAAAGGCCATCATTCGTTACAAATGATGGCCTTTCAGGAGAGGCTTGATGAGGTGTTGCGACGGATCAGGCTTCGATCAGCGACCCTTCTTCCACAGGTAAGCGCCGACCAGTAAACCCATGGTGCAAATAATTGCTACGTAATAGGCCGGGCCCATCGGGCTTTCCTTGAGCAACAAGGTCACGGCCATTGGCGTCAGGCCACCGAAGATGGCGTAAGCCAGGTTGTAGGAGAACGACAGGCCGCTGAAACGCACTACAGCCGGGAAGGCTTTAACCATCACATAAGGCACAGCGCCGATGGTGCCTACAAACAAACCGCTTAAGGAATACAGCGGGAACAACCAGTCCGGGTGTTGCAGCAGGCTGTGGTAGAAGGTCCACGATGTCACCAGCAAGCCGGCGCAACCAAACACGAACACCTTGCCCGCACCAAAGCGGTCAGCCAGCGCACCCGAGGCGATGCAACCCAGGCTCAAGAAGACGATGGCCAGGCTGTTGGCCTGCAACGAGGTGGTCGCAGAAAAGCCATAGATGGTTTGCAGAACAGTGGGAGTCATCAGAATGACTACGATGATCCCGGCAGACAGCAACCAGGTCAGCAGCATCGAGATCGCAATCGCCCCGCGATGCTCACGCAATACGGTCTTGAGCGGCACTTCAGCGGCCAATGCCTTGCGCAGTTGCAGCTCGGCGAACACCGGGGTTTCGTGCAACCAGCGACGCAGGTACACCGAGAACAGACCGAATACACCGCCCATCAGGAACGGAATCCGCCATGCGAAGTCAGACACCTCGGCCGGTGTGTAGATGGTATTGATAGCCGTGGCCATCAGCGAGCCCAGCAAAATACCCGCTGTCAGCCCGCAGGTCAGGGTGCCGCAGGCATAGCCCACGTGGCGGGGCGGAACGTGTTCGGCCACAAACACCCAGGCCCCTGGCACTTCTCCGCCAATGGCGGCGCCCTGGATCACGCGCATCAGCAGCAGCAGGATCGGTGCCCACATGCCAATCTGCGCATAGGTTGGCAACAGGCCCATGATCAAGGTCGGCACGGCCATCATAAAGATGCTCAGGGTGAACATCTTTTTGCGCCCCAGCAGGTCGCCAAAGTGCGCCATGACAATGCCGCCCAGAGGACGCGCCAGGTAACCGGCGGCAAAAATACCGAAGGTCTGCATCAGGCGTAGCCATTCCGGCATGTCAGCCGGGAAAAACAGCTTGCCGACCACCGTGGCAAAAAACACGAAAATAATGAAGTCATAAAACTCCAGCGCACCACCCAGGGCAGACAGCGACAAGGTTTTATAGTCATTACGGGTTAACGGCCGCGAAGGCGGCGCAGCACTGGAAGACTCTGTGATCATGGGGTATTGCTTCTCTTATTAGGCTCGGCAAAAAGCTGCAACTTCGCCGGCAGGGGCTGGGCAGGTTTTGAAAGATAACAAATTGTTTGCAAAAGCACAGAGCTAGACGCGCAGCGCACTCAAAAAGCAGAATCAGGAGGTCGTCGGCCGGGTCATCGCCCGATATACTCACGAACGTAAGAAACACTTGGTAACTTCTGAGGTTGCTGCGCGAAAACGCCCGCTGGAGGCTACAGCCGATTTCGCAGAGTTTCTCCTTGGCGCGGCTTATGAAGAACGTGACGAACGTAGTATGTTCGGGCTGAATCGTTTTTCTAAAGACGCTTTTTCACCCGCAGTACTTATGAAGAATCACGGGTCAGAGGCCCTTCGCAATGCTAGAGCTCGAACAAGAAGATCCAATCCCGCAAGGCGACCTGGCCTTGCAAATCACCGCACTGCCACGCGAAACCAATGGTTTCGGCGATATTTTTGGTGGCTGGCTGGTTTCCCAAATGGACCTGGCTGGCACGGCTATGGCCAGCAAGGTAGCCGGTGGCCGTGTCGCCACTGTCGCGATTGATCGCATGGCGTTTCTGGTTCCTGTGGCCGTTGGCGCCCAATTGTCGTTCTACACCCAGGCACTGGAAATCGGCCGCAGCTCGATCCAGATGATGGTAGAAGTGTGGAGTGACGATCCGTTGTCCAGCGAGTGGCGCAAAGTGACCGAAGCGGTCTTTGTATTTGTTGCCATTGATGGCAGCGGCCGTACCCGCTCCGTTCCGCCACGCCGTTAAACCTTCTTATAGAGAGCCTGCCATGCACCATATAGAGTCAGTCACCCTGGATGAACTGGAGTGCTGGCACTTCCAGCATGGTCAGGCCCAACTGCTGGTCGCCAAACAGGGCGCGCAGGTTCTGAGCTATCAGGTCGGTGATGAACCGCCAATTATCTGGCTTAACGATAAAGCCCAGTACAAGCATGGCCAGGGCATCCGCACGGGTGTGCCTGTGTGCTGGCCATGGTTCGGCAATTTTGCACTTAACCCGCAAAGCGTGCAGGCCATGCGCCACAGTGACGAGCCTGCGACGGCCCACGGCCTGGTGCGTACCCGCGAATGGGAAGTGCTGGAGATCGATGACGCGGGCGAAGCGCTGCATATCGAACTGGGCCTGCCCCACACCGAGGGTGGCCTGCCGGGCTGGCCACACGATGTGGCGCTGACGCTGAGCATCCGCCTCGACAGCCAGTTGCATATCAGCCTCACCAGCCATAACCGCAGTGACATTCCGGTCTGCATCAGCCAGGCGCTGCACAGCTACTTTGCGGTCAGCGACGTGCGCAAGGTTCAGGTCAAAGGGGTCGACGGCCTGACCTACATTGACACCCTTAAGGATTGGGAACGTGTTCAACAGGCGGGCGATCTGACCTTTAGCGGCGAAACCGACCGTATCTACCTCGACACCCCGTCGCAACTGAGCATCGTCGACCCCGACTGGTCGCGCACCCTTGAGTTGAACTCCCATGGCTCGCGTTCAGCGGTGATCTGGAACCCGTGGATCGACAGGGCCGCCAGTTTCAGCGACATGGCCGCAGACGGCTGGCAACGCATGTTGTGCATCGAAACCGCCAACGTGATGGATGACGTGATCACCCTGGAGCCGGGGGCCAGTCATACACTGGGTGTGAGTATTGCGAGCAAGCGTCTCAAGGCCTGACACACACAATCTGTGGGAGCGAGCCTGCTCGCGAAAACCTTATAGGACTTTCGCGAGCAGGCTCGCTCCCACCAGACTCCCTCCTGCGATCAATCTCTACAAATCTTCCTCAACCACCACCCGCACCTTGCTCGCATCCAGCGCATAGGCCGCGTCAGCCAGGTCATTGCTGACCTTCTCGACCTTCAACGTACCCATCACCCACAGCGGCGTATAAATATCGTCCAGCTTCAGGCCTTTTGGATAGCGCACCAGCACCAGTTGATTGGGCGGCGGAGGCGGCACATGGATACAGGCGCCCGGGTACGGCACCAGGAAAAACAGCGTGCTGCGCCCCTTGGCATCGGTTTCCAACGGCACCGGGTAACCGCCCAAACGGATATTCTTGCCATTCATGCCCGCCACAGTTTTGCTCGAGTACATCACGGCCGGCAGGCCCTTGCTCTGCTTCAAGCCGCCCTTGGCCGTAAACGTACCGTTGGCCTCGGGCGAGTCATGATCAATTTCGGGCATTTGCTCGAGGGCTATCTGATCCGACTTCGGCATCAGTTCAAGCCAGTCGGTTTCGGGCAGTTCTGCCGCGTGTGCCAGGCCTGCGCCCAGCAAAAGGAATGTGAGAAGAAGACGGCGCATGCAAGGCTCGATAGATGAGAAATAAACGCGCACATCTTAGCCCTCTCTGCGGCTGGCGCAGAGAGAACCAAAGCGTTTGATCAGGACTTTTTCGACACGAGGCCGTAGATCACCAGCAAGATTACGGCGCCAACCACAGCACCGATAAAGCCGGCACCCTCGCCCGCCTTGTAGATACCGAGCGCTTGGCCACCATAAGTCGCGGCCAGCGAGCCGCCGATACCCAGCAGGATGGTCATGATCCAGCCCATGCTGTCGTCACCCGGTTTCAGGAAACGAGCCAGCAGGCCAACGATCAAGCCGATAAAAATGGTTCCGATAATGCCCATGAACGCTTCCTCTTGATTGATGGCGTTATACCAAAGCCTAGTCAGCACTTTGGCATCACGCCATCAGAGGGTAGCGGCAACCCAATGGTTCCCGCCAAAAGCGATTTACGCTTCGTCGATCAACGCTTCAACCTTGAGGATTTGCGCTTGCAGGGTCGCCATGTCGGCGCAGCGCAGGTTGGCGTGGCCGACTTTACGGCCGATCTTGAAAGCCTTGCCATAGTGGTGCAAATGGCAGTCGGCAATCGCAATCACCTTTTCAACCGGCGGTACGCTGCCGATAAAGTTGAGCATGGCGCTTTCGCCCACTTTGGCGGTCGATCCCAGCGGCAAGCCAGCGATGGCCCGCAAGTGGTTTTCGAACTGGCTGCACTCAGCGCCTTCGGTGGTCCAGTGCCCGGAGTTATGCACACGCGGGGCGATTTCGTTGGCCTTGAGGCCGCCGTCGACTTCAAAGAACTCGAACGCCATCACGCCAACGTAATCCAGCTGCTTGAGCACACGGCTGGAGTAGTCTTCAGCCAGGGCCTGCAGCGGGTGGTGGGTGCTGGCTACCGACAACTTGAGGATGCCGCTGTCGTGGGTGTTGTGTACCAGCGGGTAGAACTGCGTTTCGCCATCACGACCGCGCACGGCAATCAGCGACACTTCGCCAGTGAACGGGACAAAACCTTCCAGCAGGCAGGACACGCTGCCCAATTCGGCAAACGTGCCCACTACATCTTCAGGAGTGCGCAGGACTTTCTGGCCCTTGCCGTCATAACCCAGGGTACGGGTCTTGAGCACGGCAGGCAGGCCGATGGTGGCCACTGCTGCGTCCAGATCCGCCTGGGACTGAATGTCGGCAAAGGCCGGGGTCGGAATACCCAGGTCCTTGAACATGCTCTTTTCGAACCAGCGATCACGGGCAATGCGCAAGGCTTCGGCACTCGGATACACCGGGACGAATTGCGACAGGAAAGCCACGGTTTCAGCCGGAACGCTTTCGAACTCGAAGGTCACCAGATCAACTTCGTCAGCCAGCTGACGCAGATGGTCCGGGTCGCTGTAGTCCGCACGCAGGTGCTCGCCCAATGCGGCGGCGCAGGCATCGGGTGCCGGATCAAGGAAAGCGAAGTTCATCCCCAGCGGAGTACCCGCCAGGGCCAGCATGCGGCCCAACTGGCCGCCACCGATTACACCGATTTTCATCGTCAGAAACCTCAGGCTACGCGCGGGTCTGGATTGTCCAGCACGCTGTCTGTCTGTTCAGCACGGAATGCTTTCAAAACGGTATGGAACTGCGGGTGCTTGGCGCCCAGGATGCTCGCCGACAACAGGGCCGCGTTGATCGCGCCTGCTTTGCCGATGGCCAGGGTTGCAACCGGGATGCCCGCAGGCATTTGCACGATCGACAACAGTGAGTCGACGCCCGACAACATGGCCGATTGCACCGGTACACCCAGTACTGGCAAATGGGTTTTAGCCGCACACATGCCTGGCAGGTGGGCTGCGCCACCGGCACCGGCGATGATGACCTCGATTCCGCGGCCTTCGGCCTCTTCGGCATACTGGAACAGCAGATCCGGAGTGCGGTGGGCAGAAACCACTTTCACTTCGTAGGGAATGCCGAGTTTTTCCAGCATATCGGCGGTGTGGCTGAGGGTGGACCAATCGGACTTGGAGCCCATGATCACGCCTACCAGTGCACTCATCGTCGCGCCTCTTCTCTTGGGCGCCCGCAGGCGCGTCAAAAAACAACAAGCCACGTGGAGGATCCGACGTGGCTTGTTATAGGAATTAAGGCCGGTCAAGCCAGCCGAAGGCCGCGCAGTATACCGCAAAGATGTACCTTGAAAGCACCTTTGGCGACCATCTGTCTGCAGCCTCATTTTTTGCGTAAACGCCCGGTTTTACTGACCTTGAGGTCAAGCCAGACACACCCTGAAAAAGCGTGCTGCAAAGCATTCCGGGGGTGACAGGAAATCACACACTTTAGCCTCGCAGCTTCAATGCGAAATCATCGATTAGACACTTAACTTTCAAATGAGCAAGCGCTCGTACTTAACGACCCATACATACAGGAAGTAACTATGCGTCCAATCAACCTCCACACCTTCATCCACGACAGTGTCAGCGCGGCAACGCTGCAGAAACTCAAAGCGGTGCACTTCGATCATTTCACCCAGGAGCTGGCCACAATCAGTGAGCGAGCAGTCAGAGTACATATTCACAAGCACATCCCTGGAGTCACTGACTTCGACTACACAGGCACCGATGTCGCCGCGACCGTCAATGAGTGGAATCGTTTAGCCAGCCAATACGCCTACGACGTGAGAATCACCTCCTATCAGACAGACCGATACCTGCTGATTATTGAAGGCTTCATCCACGACCGCGTCGCGGGGATTGCCCAATGGGGAGGCAAGACAGGTAATTCGCTGATTGCCTCCACTATTGATAGCACCACCATCGCCCATGAAGTAGGACACACCTTTACCGCCAGGCACTCGGGCATCATGCAATCACCCAACCCGGTCAATCGTGGCCAAGTGTGCTCAAGCTACATGGCAACTGGCGAAGATGAAGGGCCATGCAGCCTTTACCGGTACAGCACGATCAACCGCGAGCGCATCCAGAACTTTCTCGACAAGCAGGACTAGCAGGCGCTTGCCGCGCGAGGCTTATTCTGGCTGAGTGCCACTTTCCAGCTTGCGCCACAGCAGCCGCACGTTGGCTTTACGCACCAGGGCGCAGCGGTACAGGCGAATCTCCAGCGGCACATGCCACTGTGGCCCGCCACAGATCACCAACTCACCGCGTTCCAGCTCAGCCCTGGCGCTCAAACGTGGCACCCAGGCGATGCCCAGCCCTTCAAGCGCCATGCTTTTAAGGCTATCGGCCATCGCGGTTTCATAAATAGTGGTGAAACGCAGACTGCGCTGGCGCAGCAGCAAATTCACCGAGCGGCCCAAAAACGCGCCAGCGCTGTAGGCCAGAAGCGGCACACTGGCATCGCCTTCCAGATCAAACAACGGCTTGCCGTCGGCATCGGCGGCGCACACCGGGAGCATTTCGGTATTGCCCAGGTGCAAGGACGGGAAAATTTCCGGATCCATCTGCAAGGCCGCGTCAGGATCGTAAAAAGCCAGCATCAAATCGCAGCCACCTTCACGCAAAGCGTGCACGGCGTCTCCGACGTTAGTCGCAACAAGACGTGTCGCGATGTTCAACCCCTCGTTGCGCAATTGAGCGATCCAGCGCGGGAAAAAACCCAGTGCCAGAGAGTGCGCGGCAGCCACTTGCATGACCTCGCCCTGGCCGCCTTCGAGGTGATGAAGGTGACGCAGCACCTCGCCCAGTTGCTCGACCACGGTACGTGCCGTGACCAGAAACAGCTGACCGGCCGCAGTCAACTCCACCGGGGTGCGGGAACGATTCACCAAGGTCAGCCCCAGCGCCGCTTCAAGGCTGCGAATACGTCGGCTGAAGGCCGGTTGCGTGACAAAACGGCGCTCCGCAGCCTGGGAAAAACTGCGAGTAGCAGCCAGGGCACTGAAGTCCTCTAACCATTTACTTTCGAGATTCATCGAGTCCTCCCGGACGCGCACCAAATTGGGTCACACGCTCGACGCGCTTGTCGCGTCACGTCGCTATTATGCCGTTTATGCATAGGATAGTGTTTAAAGGCATTGGCCCAAAATAGTCTGCAGGCCTAGGATTCGCAGCGTTCCGGCCCAGACCGGGTTCATATCGAGATGATTTCTATCATGTCCTCCGCTGCATCTTTCCGTACCGAAAAAGACCTGCTTGGCGTACTCGAAGTACCAGCTCAAGCGTATTACGGCATCCAGACTCTGCGAGCGGTGAACAACTTCCGTCTCTCGGGCGTTCCGATCTCGCACTACCCGAAGCTGGTTGTGGGCCTGGCCATGGTCAAACAGGCCGCTGCTGACGCCAACCGCGAGTTGGGTCATCTGAGCGACGCCAAGCACGCTGCCATCAGCGAAGCCTGTGCACGTCTGATCCGCGGCGATTTCCACGAAGAGTTCGTGGTGGACATGATTCAAGGCGGCGCTGGCACTTCAACCAACATGAATGCCAACGAAGTCATCGCCAACATCGCGCTGGAGGCCATGGGCCATCAGAAGGGCGAATACCAGTACCTACACCCGAACAACGACGTCAACATGGCGCAGTCGACCAACGACGCCTACCCGACGGCCATCCGTCTGGGCCTGTTGTTGGGTCACGACGCGCTGCTGGCCAGCCTCGACAGCCTGATCCAGTCGTTCGCGGCCAAAGGTGTCGAGTTCAGCCACGTCCTGAAAATGGGCCGTACCCAGCTGCAAGACGCCGTACCTATGACCCTGGGTCAAGAATTCCGCGCCTTCGCCACCACCTTGAGCGAAGACCTGGCCCGCCTGAAAACACTGGCGCCAGAGCTGCTGACTGAAGTGAACCTGGGCGGCACCGCCATCGGTACCGGCATCAACGCTGACCCGCGCTACCAGATGCTGGCCGTAAACCGCCTGGCAACCATCAGCGGTCACCCGCTGGTACCGGCAGCCGACCTGATTGAAGCCACGTCCGACATGGGTGCCTTCGTTCTGTTCTCCGGCATGCTCAAGCGTACTGCGGTCAAACTGTCGAAGATTTGCAACGACTTGCGCCTGCTGTCCAGCGGCCCACGCACCGGCATCAATGAAATCAACCTGCCAGCGCGTCAGCCGGGCAGCTCGATCATGCCAGGCAAGGTCAACCCGGTTATCCCGGAAGCCGTTAACCAGGTTGCATTCCAGATCATCGGTAACGATCTGGCCCTGACCATCGCTGCCGAAGGCGGCCAGCTGCAACTGAACGTGATGGAGCCGCTGATCGCATTCAAGATCTTCGACTCGATCCGTCTGCTGCAACGCGCCATGGACATGCTGCGCGAACATTGCATCACCGGCATCACTGCCAACGAAGCGCGCTGCCGCGAACTGGTCGAGCACTCGATTGGCCTGGTGACTGCACTGAACCCGTACATCGGCTATGAAAACGCCACCCGTATTGCCCGTATCGCCCTTGAAAGCGGCCGCGGCGTACTGGAACTGGTGCGCGAAGAAGGCTTGCTCGACGACGCCATGCTCGACGACATCCTGCGCCCGGAAAACATGATTGCTCCGCGTCTGGTGCCTTTGAAGGCCTGATGCTGTAACACGCTTTACGCTCACCAGGTCGAGGGACTAGACACCTCTCACCTTTTGAGGGCTTGCAGATACGTCTGCAGGCCCTTTTTTTTGCCCGCTATTCGATGCCTGTGGGAGATCCTGTGGAAGCCAAATCGGGCATAGTTCGAGGTCATATCGGACAACTCACACATGAAAATTCAGTCACTTATGCAGACGCTTCCTGCGCTCATAGGTATAGTGCCGCCCCTCTTCCTGTGCCCGGCCCCAGCACCAGCGGCCATCGACTGCACGGAAACAGCATCGTAAACCAAGCAGCAACATGGCCAGGGTCGCCTTGATCGCCTACGTTTATGCCTTGCTCCAGCAGGTGTAACGCGATATTTCGATCCGCCCGTGTTGCCATCAGATAAAAACAGCGAGGAATAATCCATGCTTGAAGTCATCAATGACTTCCTCTCAGGGAAAGTGCTAATCGTGCTCATGGTCGGGCTCGGTGGCTACTTCACGATCCGCTCGCGTTTCGTTCAGTTTCGTTACTTCCTGCACATGTTCGCGGTATTCAAGGACAGCCTGCGCAGTAGCGCCGGTCAACTCAGTTCGTTTCAGGCATTGATGCTCAGCCTGGCTGGCCGCGTAGGCGCGGGCAACATTGCCGGTGTCGGCATCGCCGTGACCCTGGGCGGCCCCGGTGCCGTGTTCTGGATGTGGGTGACCGCACTGGTCGGCATGTCCAGCAGCCTGATCGAATGCTCCCTGGGCCAGCTGTACAAGCGTCGCGACGCTGAAGGCCAACTGCGCGGTGGCCCCTCCTTCTATATGAAGCACGGGCTGGGCAAAGTGTGGATGGGCAAGTTGATGGCGGTCCTGCTGCTGATCACCTTCGGCTTTGCCTTTATGGGCCTGCAAGCCCACGCCGTGACCCACTCGCTGCAAGATGCCTTCGGCTTTGATGTCAACTACACCGGCGTGGCCATTGCCGTGCTGCTGGGCTTGGTGTTTATCGGTGGCATCAAGCGTATCGCTTCGGTAGCCGACCTGCTGGTACCGGTCAAAACCCTGGCTTACATCGCGGTCACCCTGTATGTGATCGTGCTGCAATTCGACCACGTGCCAGCCATGCTGGGCCACATCGTCAAAAGCGCCTTCGGCATGGACCCGGTGTTTGGCGGTCTGATCGGCAGCGCGATTGTGATGGGTGTAAAGCGTGGCGTATTCGCCAACGAAGCCGGGCTGGGCAGCGCCCCGAACGTAGCCGCCGTGGCCGATGTTGAACACCCGATCGCCCAAGGTGTGGTCCAGGCGTTCAGTGTATTCCTCGACACCTTCGTGATCTGCACCTGTACCGCGCTGCTGATTTTGCTATCGGGCTTCTACACTCCGGGCTTTGAAGGTGACGGCATTGCCCTGACCCAGAACTCGCTGGCAGCTGTAGTGGGCGAATGGGGCCGCATTTTTATCAGCGTGGCACTGGCGCTGTTCGTGTTCACCTCGATGCTCTACAACTACTACCTGGGCGAAAACAATCTGCGCTTTCTGGTCGGTGAAAGCCGCAAGGCGCTGATGGGCTATCGCGCCCTGGTACTGGTGCTGATTGTTTGGGGGTCGATTGAAAACCTGCAAACCGTCTTCGCCTTCGCTGACATCACCATGACCATGCTGGCATTCGTGAACCTGATCGCCCTGGCGATGCTGTTCAAGATCTGCATGCGCGTGCTCAAGGACTACGATGACCAGCGCCGTGCGGGGATCAAGACACCGGTGTTCGATTCCAGTAAATTCCCGGATCTGGATCTCGATCTGAAGGCCTGGCCGCCGCTACCGGCCGCCAAGGTCGAAGAAACAAAACGCTGATACTTGACGCGGCGGTTCTCCAGAACCGCCGCGTTTTTGCTTATGGGGACTCAACAATGACCGCAGCCACTCATCACACCGCCCAACACGTCATGGTGCTCTACACCGGCGGCACCATCGGCATGCAGGCCAGCGCCAGCGGCCTGGCGCCAGCCTCGGGCTTTGAAGCGCGCATGAGCGAGCACCTCGCCAGCCAACCGCAGTTGAAAGTGCCACAGTGGTCCTTTCGCGAGATGAGCCCACTGATCGACAGCGCCAATATGACGCCTGCCTACTGGCTGCGTCTGCGTGCGGCGATCATCGAAGCCGTCGAACAGGATGGCTGCGACTCAGTGTTGCTCCTGCACGGCACTGACACCCTGGCCTACAGCGCTGCAGCAATGTGCTTTCAACTGCTGGGCTTGCCGGCCCCGGTGCTGTTTACCGGCTCCATGCTGCCGGCCGGCGTGCCCGACAGCGATGCCTGGGAGAATGTCAGCGGCGCTTTGCTAGCCCTGGGTCAAGGTCAACCGCACGGTGTTCAGCTGTACTTCCATGGCAAACTGATGGCACCGACGCGCTGCGCCAAAGTGCGCAGCTTTGGTCGCAACCCGTTCGTAGCGCTAACGCGCAACGGCGGCGTGGCCAAGGCCACTTCACTGCCTAGTGAACTGGCCTACAGCCACCCCAAACACCAAGCCAGCGTCGGTGTGTTGCCGTTGGTACCGGGAATGGGTGCCCCACAGCTCGATGCCCTGCTCAACAGCGGGATCGAAGCCCTGGTACTCGAATGCTTTGGCAGCGGCACCGGCCCCAGCGACAACCCGGACTTTCTTGCCAGCCTGCAACGGGCGCAGGAAAACGGCATTGTGGTCGTGGCCATTACCCAATGCCATGAAGGCGGCGTGGAACTGGATGTGTACGAAGCAGGCAGCCGCTTGCGTGGGGTTGGCGTACTGTCGGGTGGCGGCATGACCCGTGAGGCCGTATTCGGCAAGCTGCATGCCTTGCTCGGTGCGGACTTGCCACTGGCTGAAGTCCGCCGCCTGATCGAACTGGACGTGTGCGGGGAACTGGCTTAACGCTCGGCACATAACTTGCTCACTTCCTGAACCTTCACACAGGAAGTGAGCATGCTCCATTCTCATCTGACAACGCTCAACGCGGTTTCGCTGGTGCTCAGCACCTTCAACGCCGAAGGCTTGCCCAGCGAAGCGCTGCTGGCCGGCAGCGGCATCCGGGCGGCGGACTTGAGCCGCGCAGACACACGCATCACCACCAATCAGGAAATGCGCGTGTGCGCCAACGCGGTTGCCCTGCGCCGCGAGATCGGCCTGGAGCTGGGGCGACGCATGCATGTGTCGTCCTACGGCATGCTCGGTTACGCCTTGCTCACCAGTGCCACCTTAGGTGACGCATTGCGCCTGGCCTTGCGCTACCCGGCGCTGCTGGGAACACTTTTTGAGCTGAGCCTTGAAGTCGAGGGCGAGCAAGTCTGGTTCTGCGCCAATGGCTATGCCGAGAGTCCGCACATGGCGGTGTTCAATACCGAGCTGTGCCTGGTCTCGCTCAAGGTGATTTGCGAAGACCTGCTGGGCCAGCCGCTACCGCTATTGGGTGCACGTTTCGGCCATAGCGCACCGGACTACCACGCCAGCTACGGGCAAAGCTTTGACTGCCCGCGACGGTTCGAGGCTGGTGGCAACGGGTTCGCCTTCGCTACTCGCTGGCTCGACCAGCCTCTGCCCCTGGCCGACGCCGTCACCCATCAGGCGATGGCTGAGCGTTGTCGCAAACAGAACCTGGAATTCACCGGGCGGCAAACCTGGCTGGAGCGCATCCGTCAGTTACTTGCCGCACAACTGCATGCGGCCCCGGGGCTAGAAGGGCTGGCCGAACAAATGAACTGCTCGCCGCGCACCCTGCGCCGGCATTTACACGATGTGGGTTGCAGCTATCAAACGCTGCTCGATGACTTGCGTTTTGAGCGGGCCAAACTACTGCTCAACGAAACCGAATGGCCCATATACAAGATTGCCGAGACCCTGGGTTTCAGTGAAACCGCCAGTTTTCGCCATGCGTTCGTGCGCTGGAGCGGGGTCGCACCCAGTCAGTTCCGCGCCTGATTCAGACGCAATGGGCAGGGGCCAATTACGGTCAGCTATTTTGGCCATATACATCTCCTTTTGGCCGCTCCTGCCGTTCTCTCAAACACCCTACGCCGCAAGACTGTAGCCAACCGCTCACGCCCTGGGAGAACAAGAAAATGCTGACGATCTACTCGGACGATCACCACCTGCATCATGGCCGTTGTGAGTTGATGGACGGGCAACTGATGCCCTGCTTCGAAATGCCGTCACGGGCCGACCACATATTGCAGCGTGTACAAACCCGCGAACTCGGGCCTGTGCGTGCACCGCTGGACTACGGTCGCGGCCCCATTGAGCGGATCCACAGTGCAGCGTATCTAGACTTTTTCCAGGGTGCCTGGAATCGCTGGACAGAACATGGCCGCGACGGTGACTTGCTGCCCTACACCTGGCCAGCCCGCACCCTGCGCGCCGTTGTGCCCACCAGCTTGCACGGCCAGCTCGGTTATTACAGCTTCGACGGTGGTGCGCCCATTACCGCTGGCACCTGGCAAGCAGCCTACAGTGCCGCGCAAGTTGCCCTGACCGCCCAGGCTGAAAT
This sequence comes from Pseudomonas sp. B414, assembly GCF_055408445.1. Classification (NCBI taxonomy): domain Bacteria; kingdom Pseudomonadati; phylum Pseudomonadota; class Gammaproteobacteria; order Pseudomonadales; family Pseudomonadaceae; genus Pseudomonas; species Pseudomonas sp. B414. Next base: position 34,497 of record NZ_JBUZTQ010000014.1, read on the forward strand.
CCAGAACGGCGCCCGCAGCGCTTTCGCACTTTGCCGCCCGCCGGGGCATCACGCCGCCAGTGACTTGATGGGTGGTTATTGCTACCTGAACAACGCCGCCATTGCCGCACAAGCGTTCCTCGATCAGGGTCGCAACAAGGTCGCGATTCTCGACGTGGACTACCACCACGGCAATGGCACGCAATCGATTTTCTATGAACGCAACGATGTGCTGTTCACCTCAATCCACGGCCATCCCGAGGCCGAATTTCCGTTCTTTTTGGGCTATGCAGATGAGCTGGGCGAAGGGCCAGGTGAAGGCTTCAACTTCAACTACCCGCTGGCTGCGGGTTCGGCATGGGATCGCTGGAGTGCGGCGCTTGAACTGGCCTGCGCGGAAATCGAAGGCTACGACGCTGACGTCATCGTAGTTTCACTGGGTGTGGACACATTCAAAAACGACCCGATTTCCCAGTTCAAACTCGACAGCCCGGACTACCTGCGCATGGGCGAACGCATTGCACGACTGGGCAAGCCGACGCTGTTTGTGATGGAAGGTGGTTATGCGGTGGAGGAGATCGGCGTGAATGCGGTGAATGTGCTGGAAGGGTTTGAAAGCGCTACCTCAGTGTAAAGCTACCCCTTTAGTCCCCTCTCCCTCCGGGAGAGGGTGAGGGGCTTTTGACTTTGCATCACCGCCAAACCTTGCCCAGCCGCCCCAACGCCGCCTTGATATCCGCCTCCGGCACCGCCGCAAATCCCAACACCAATCCCGCGCGGTTATCCACAGATTCACTCGAATCCTGCAGCCAATAACTGCTCAGCCCGTTGATTTCCACGTCCACTGCCCTGGCCTGCGCCAGCAGTGCCTGTTCACGGGCCAAACTCGCCACCGGCACCGCCACATGCAACCCCGCCGCAATACCCGGCATGGCCCCAACCTCCGCCAGCGCCTGTGGCCAGTTGGCCAACAACACATCGCGACGGCTCAGGGCCGCTCGACGCATCCGGCGGATATGCCGCTGAAAATGCCCCGCCGCCATAAATTCGGCCATCACCGCTTGGGTACTGACCTCCGAATGACGCATATCCAGCGAACGACGCCGGGCAAACGGCTCGGTCAGCCCCTTGGGCAAAACCAGATAGCCCAGACGCAACGCCGGGAAAGCCACCTTGCCAAAAGTACCGACATAGATCACCCGCCCGCTTCGATCCAATGCCGCCAGCGGAGCCAGCGGCGCGCCGCTGTAACGGTATTCACCATCGTAGTCGTCCTCGACAATCCAGCCCTGCGTGCGCTCAGCCCAGGCCAGCAACTCCAGGCGCCGGGCCAGGCTCAGGGTGACGCCGCTTGGGTACTGGTGGGAGGGCGTGACATAGGCCAGTCGACAGTTGCTCAAGTGCGCCAGTGCCGAGCAATCCATACCGTCCTGGTCCACCGCCACGCCCTGCACATGCGCCCCGGCAATCGCAAATGCATAGGCAGCTGCGCGGTAGCCAGGGTTTTCCACAGCCACCCCCTCACCCGGCTCCACCAGCAGCTGTGCACAAAGGCTAATTCCCTGCTGTGCACCACTGGTGATCAAAATTTGCTCAGCTGTGCACGATAAACCCCGTGAAGTACGCAAATAAGCCGCAATTAATCCACGCAGACGCTCATCCCCGGCCGGGTCGCCGTAACACAGTTGCTGCAGGTCCGGCTTACGCCAAAAAGCCGCCTGCAGCTTGCTCCATACCTCGAAAGGGAATAAGTCAAACGCCGGAACCCCCACTCGAAATGCTCGGGGAACACCACTTGGCGGCAGGTCTAATGCATGCGTTGCAACCCTGCTCAGGGCTGTACTGTGGATAACTTTACTGGATGTAATTACAGGTAATTCACCCTGTTTTGTGGATAACCCTGGGGATAAGCCTGTTGAAAACCCTGTGGATAAGTTGGTGGACAACTTTTTCAGCGGCAAGGCTTTTTCGGGCAGTTTTGCGACGTAAGTGCCATCCCCAACTCTCCCCTCAATAAAACCTTCGGCATACAACTGGTCATAGGCCCGCACCACGCTATTGCGGGAAATTGCCAAGGCAGCCGCCATGTCACGGCTGGCGGGCAAGCGCGAGCCGCCACTCAAGCGACCATCCAGCACTCGCTGGCGCAATGCCTGATACAGCTGGCGGCTCAGGCCCTTTTTGGGATCAAGCTCGATCCCGGCGGGGTTAAAGGCGATGGAGAGTGCTGAATCCGGCATGGATTGGACCTATGAAAATGACCATTAATGGCTCTTACAACCAACCAATAGCCTGCCTAGGATGAAGCCATTCGCCAAGGATAATTTCCATGTACGTACCCCGCGCCTTCGCCGTAGACGACGTTCAAATCCTGCACCAACAGATGCAGGCCTCGCCCCTGCCCGTACTGGTTACTCACGCCAGCCACGGCTTGCTCGCCAGCCATGTGCCTTTACTGTTGAACCCGGACGAAGGCCAATACGGCACGTTGTACGGGCACCTGGCTCGGGCCAACCCACATTGGCAGGACCTGGCAGAAGGAAGCGAGGCACTGGTGATCTTCGCGGGCGAACAGGCCTATATCAGCCCGTCCTTCTACCCCAGCAAGACCGAACACGGCAAAGCCGTGCCCACCTGGAACTATCTGGCCGTACATGCTTATGGCAGCGCAGAAGTCTTCGATGATGCCGAGCGCTTGCTGGCGCTGGTCAGCCGCCTGAGCAGCAAGCACGAAGCCGATCGCCCCCAGCCCTGGGCGGTCAGCGATGCGCCGCAGGACTATATCGACAGCATGCTCAAGGCGATTGTGGGGTTTCGCCTGCCCATTACCCGCCTGGACGGCAAACGCAAACTCAGCCAGAACCGCGACGCCGCCGACCAGGCGGGCGTACGCCAGGGGCTTCTGGCCAACAGCAACTCGCAAGACCACGCACTCGCTCATTTAATGGTTAAGGAATAGCTAGAAATGACCCAGATCCAGATCAAACCCGCGACCGCCGCCGATCGCGAACAGTGGCTACCGCTTTGGCAAGCCTACTTGCGCTTCTATAAAACCGAGCTGTCGGACGACATCACCCAATCTACCTGGACGCGCTTTCTCGACCCGGTAGAACCCACCACCCTGGCACTGGCCTGGCAAGGTGATCAAGCCGTGGGCATGGTGCAGTGCGTTTATCACCGCACCAACTGGAGCATCAAGAACGCCTGCTACCTTCAAGATCTGTTTGTCAGCCCCGATGTACGAGGCAAGGGCGTTGGTCGCCAGTTGATCGAGCACGTATACGCCGCTGCCAGCGACAGGGACTGTGCCAAAGTCCATTGGCTGACTCAGGAAACCAACGCCACGGCGATCCAGTTGTATGAGCGCATTGCCGAGCGCCCCGGCTTTATCCAGTTTCGCAAAACCTTGTCATAAATAAGGAACGCGCAATGCCCGACTCTCTAGAACACTGGCTGGCGGCCAAAACACCGGATACCCGCACGCTTGAAGGGCGCTTCATTCGTCTGGAAAAGCTCGACCCGACACGTCATGGCGATGAACTATGGCTAGCCTTACAAGGGCCGGACAGCGACCCCAAGCTTTGGGACTACTTGCCCTACGGCCCCTTCAACGAGCGCCCGAAGTTTGATGCCTGGCTGCAAAACCATGCCGCCAGCCGCGATCCTCATTTTTATACCGTCATCGACAAGGCGAACGGTGAGGCACAAGGCTTGATCAGCTTGATGTGCATCGTGCCGGAGCACGGTCGTATCGAGATCGGCCACGTCACCTTCGGCGCCCCGATGCAGCGTTCGCCGAAAAGTACCGAGGCGGTCTACCTGCTGGCCAAGGAGGCCTTCGCTCTGGGCAACCGACGTCTGGAGTGGAAGTGTAACAACGACAACGCTCGCTCAAAGCGTACCGCAGTACGATTGGGGTACACATACGAAGGTATCTTTCGCCAGCATATGGTGGTCAAAGGCAAGAATCGCGATACCACGTGGTACAGTATTATCAGTACGGAATGGCCAACTGTAGCGGCAGGCTTCGAAAAATGGCTGGCACTGGATAACCAACCAAAAAGCGGCCAAATAAAGACTCTGGAAGAATGCAGGGCATTAGCTGTATAAAAAATGATCAATACGCCCGACAAGGACTGTCGGGCGTTTTTGTCTCAGGAGGGGGTTAAAATTTTCGCGGCAAGCGAACCACACCCATTTGCAGACCAAAGGGCTTGAACACTGCATTCAGGGATTTAAGGGTGGGGTTGCCTTCGCCATGCTCGATCTGGATCAGGGTACGAACCGAGATTTTGCACATGCGGGCAAACTGGGTTTGCTGCAATCCGGTCACATCAACCCGAAAACGCTTTACCGCCTCGCCCAGGGTGATTGTGCCCTGAGCCAGATCTGCTTCAATGCCTTCGATTTTTAGTTGGCGCGCATCAATGCTCAGGGTCATTTCAAGCCCCATTCACGCAAACGCTGATCAAGATTTTTAAGCGCAATTTGTGGATGATTCATTGTCAGTTCCGGTAACCCTTCAGCTCGCAGTAAATCAGGCAGAGCGCGCAACAGTTCAGCATCAGCACGCAGGCGCTCAAACGCCATGCCCGGCTCAATAATCGCGCTTAGCGACTCACAGGCACCGCGCCAATCTATTTGCCCTGCTCGCTCCACATCCCGCGACCACTTGGTGGTGCGGGTAATCCCTTCGTGATCCATCACCATGGGCGCCAAATCGTAGATCGGCGCCAGACGAAACGAATCAACCCCGCGAATAATTGCGGTATTACGCCCATGGTTATCGCTGTTGCCGAGGATTTTGTTCAACAGGTCACGACGCAAATATTCCGCCACCAGATCCGCGATCTGATCCTGCTGCCCAGCCTGCCTCCAAAGCGTCGCCAGCCGCTCAAGCACTTCGACATGGGTCATGTCACTGCCAGGCTCAGTAACTTGAGTAAGGGAGTACATGGACTCCACTGCCATCCTGCCGACACCTTGCGCCGTCACCTGGCGATCAAAGCGCTGCATCCATAGGCTCGGCTTTCGCCCTTCCTCCAGCGCCAGCCCTTGGAGCGGAACAGTTTCGATACCCAATGTTTGCAGGGCCTTGTAGTACACAAATTCGCTACGCAGGATTTCGCAGTCCAACTCCAGCGCCTGGTTGCGGGCAAATTTGATAAACCAGTGCTGCTTGACGTCAGCGTCCGCCAGAGTGGCATCGGGGTACAAAAGCCCGCCTGCGCCCTCAGCCATCAGTAACTTGGGCGCCTCACCACCTGCTCCCGTAGCGCCGCCAATCGCTGCTCCCTGCTCGTGGGCGTACTCAAGGAAGCTGTTGTCACGATCAATCACGTCCTGACGGGAGAAGCCAAGGGCTGTGCGGCTATCAAGCCGTTCAAACGACTCCTTTATCCGCAGATGACCTATCGGCGCAGGGGTGCTGCGGCCGAGCAAAAACAAGTCAATATTCAGGTCATCAGGCTTTTCCCGCCCTATTTGCTTGATCAGTATTTTCTTCGCCGCCCCGGCCGGGGCAATGTCGTGCAAGAACGCCGGTGCTTTTTTCAGGATTTTCGTATCCCACTCAAGCGGCACACAAGCACTCACAGAGCAGCGAAAAGGGCTTTCGATGGCCTCCAGGTTTTGCATCAGGTAATCCTGCTTGTACCCAAAGCGGCAGGGTCCATCCAGGCCTTTATCCGGCTCGGGAAAAACCAGCGTCATCGCGTCCCGCCATTGGCCTGTACTGTAGAGCTGAAGGGTTAGCTGAAACATGCTCATACCTGCATTTTAATGCATATTAAAGATCGGAAAATGACCAATGGATGCAATATAGTGCAGTTGATTATATTTTTCCTGCTTTCAGGATGCATTATAATGCAGACATAAGTACTTTATCGTCGCTTCATCTGCATTAATTTGCAGATAGAGCACTCCAGACAAAAAAAAGGGGAGCACATGCTCCCCCGAGGTTTAAAGCGTTTACATCAAAGGCGCTATCAGGCTTCGATTTCGATCAGAATTTCGCCCGGGTTAACGCGGTCGCCCTTGATGACGTGAATGGTGACAATTTTGCCTGCGATGGCGGCCTGTACTTCGGTTTCCATCTTCATCGCTTCGGTAATCAGCACCGACTGGCCCGCCTTGACGACGTCGCCAACGGCGACCAGCACATCAACGATATTGCCCGGCATGGCCGTGCTGACATGGCCCGGCTCACTCGCCTGCTTGCGCTTGCTTGAGGTGCCGCCAACGAATTCGTTGAGTGGTTCGAACACCACTTCTTCCGGCATGCCGTCGATGGACAGGTAGAAGTGACGTTTGCCTTCAGCCTTGACGCCCACACCGGTGATGTCCACGCGGTAGCTTTCACCGTGTACGTCGATCACGAATTCAGTCGGTACGCCTTCACCGCTGGCCTTGGTGACGCCACCTGCCTCTGGAATCGGCAGCAATACTTCCGGGGTCAAGGTGCCTGCAGCACGCTCTTCGAGGAATTTGCGACCGATATCCGGAAACATAGCGAAGGTCAGTACGTCTTCTTCCGACTGGGCCAGGGCACCGATCTCTGCGCGCAGCTTGACCATTTCCGGCTTGAGCAGGTCAGCAGGGCGCACGTCAATCAGTTCTTCGTTGCCGATGGCCTGACGACGCAGCTGCTCGTTGACCACGCCCGGCGCCTTGCCATAGCCGCCTTGCAGGTAAAGCTTCACTTCGTTGGTGATGGTTTTGTAACGCTCGCCGGCCAGCACGTTGAAGAACGCCTGGGTGCCGACAATTTGCGAAGTCGGGGTCACCAGCGGCGGGTAGCCGAGGTCTTCACGCACGCGCGGGATTTCGGCCAGCACTTCGCTCATGCGGTTCAGGGCGCCCTGCTCTTTGAGCTGGTTGGCGAGGTTGGAAATCATCCCGCCCGGCACCTGATTGACTTGAACGCGGGTATCGACCGCGGTGAATTCGCTTTCGAACTGGTGGTACTTCTTACGCACTGCGTAGAAGTACATGCCAATTTCTTGCAGCAGCGACAGATCCAGACCGGTGTCGTATTCACTGCCTTTAAGGGCGGCAACCATCGACTCGGTGCCTGGGTGGCTGGTGCCCCATGCGAAGCTGGAGATCGCGGTGTCGATATGATCAGCACCGTTCTCGATCGCTTTGAGCTGGCACATAGCGGCCAGACCGGCGGTGTCGTGGGAGTGAATAAAGATCGGCAGGGTGATTTCTGCCTTCAGCGCCTTGACCAGTTCGCCAGTGGCGTAAGGAGTCAGCAGGCCCGCCATGTCCTTGATGGCTACCGAGTCGCAACCCATGGCCTCCATTTGCTTGGCCTGAGCCACAAACGCCTCGGTAGTGTGCACCGGGCTGGTGGTATAGGCGATGGTGCCCTGGGCATGTTTGCCGGCAGCCTTGACCGCCTCGATGGCAACACGCAGGTTACGCACGTCGTTCATGGCGTCGAAAATACGGAATACGTCGATGCCGTTAACCGCCGCCTTGGCGACGAAGGCCTTGACCACGTCATCGCTGTAATGGCGGTAGCCCAGCAGGTTCTGGCCACGCAGCAGCATTTGCAGGCGGGTGTTAGGCAAAGCGGCACGCAGTTGGCGCAGACGCTCCCATGGGTCTTCCTTCAGGAAGCGTACGCAGGCGTCAAAGGTGGCGCCGCCCCAGACTTCCAGCGACCAGTAGCCGACCTTGTCGAGCTTGTCGCAGATCGGCAGCATGTCTTCAGTGCGCATGCGGGTGGCCAGCAGCGACTGGTGAGCGTCACGCAGGATGGTATCGGTTACGAAGATCTTCTTGCTCATTATTCTTTTCCTCACAGGCCTGCGTGGGCGGCGATGGCGGCAGCGATGGCCAGGGCCAGCTCTTCGGGTTTGCGCTTGATCGAGTAGTTGGTCAGTTCAGGGTGGCTTTCTACGAAGCTGGTGTTGAACTGGCCGCTACGGAATTCCGGGTTACGCAGGATTTCCTGGTAATACGCGGCGGTGGTTTTGACCCCTTGCAGACGCATGTCGTCGAGGGCGCGCAAACCACGGTCCATCGCTTCTTCCCAGGTCAGGGCCCACACCACCAGTTTCAGACACATGGAGTCGTAATACGGCGGGATGGTATAGCCGGTGTAGATCGCCGTGTCGGTACGCACACCAGGACCGCCGGGCGCGTAGTAACGGGTGATCTTGCCAAAGCTGGGCAGGAAGTTGTTTTTCGGGTCTTCAGCGTTGATCCGGAACTGCAGGGCAAAGCCGCGGTGCTGAATGTCTTCTTGCTTGATCGACAACGGCAGGCCGGAGGCGATGCGGATTTGTTCGCGAACAATATCGATGCCGGTGATTTCTTCGGTGATGGTGTGCTCCACCTGCACCCGGGTGTTCATCTCCATGAAGTACACCTCGCCTTCGGCGAGCAGGAACTCCACGGTACCGGCGTTCTCGTAGCCCACGGCCTTGGCTGCGCGCACTGACAGGTCGCCGATATAGGCGCGCTGTTCCGGGGTCAGCTGAGGGCTTGGGGCGATTTCGATAAGCTTCTGGTTGCGACGCTGAATCGAGCAGTCGCGCTCAAACAGATGCACCACGTTGCCAAAGCTGTCACCGAGGATCTGCGCTTCGATGTGCTTGGGGTTGACGATGCATTTTTCGAGAAACACTTCAGCCGAACCAAAGGCCTTGGTGGCTTCCGAGATGACTCGAGGGAAGGCTTGTTCCAGTTCTTCACGGCTGTTGCAGCGACGAATCCCGCGACCGCCACCACCCGAGGTGGCCTTGAGCATCACCGGGTAACCGATGCGCTCGCCTTCGAGCAAGGCTTCGTGGATATCGGCAACGTTGCCTTCGGTGCCCGGCGTAACCGGTACACCGGCCTTGATCATGCTGCGACGCGCTTCGGTCTTGTCGCCCATGCGGCGAATGACTTCTGCGGCCGGGCCGATGAACTTGATCCCGCGCTCGGCGCAGATATCAGCCAGTTCGGCGTTTTCCGACAAAAAACCATAACCGGGATGCAGTGCATCACAACCGGTTTCAACGGCCAGGTTCACCAGCTTGCGCGGGTTCAAATAACCGGCCAGCGGGTCTTCGCCAATGCTGTGAGCTTCATCGGCACGTTTGACGTGCAACGCATGGCGATCCGCTTCGGAGTAGACCGCCACGGAACGAATACCCATCTCGGCACAGGCACGCACGATGCGGACGGCAATCTCTCCGCGGTTGGCGATCAGGATCTTTTTTATCACTTGGATTTTCCCTAAAGCCTATGGAACAAACGACCTGCTAGACCAGGTCGGCACGTGTCCAAATGTGTCTGAACCGTTGTGTCGTCACACTAGACCCACGCAGCGATAAACAAAAATCAATAATTCTTGGGTCGTGCATAAGTAACAACTTATAGTCAGATCACTTGTCGCTTCGGATAATTTTATAAAAATGCGTAAGTCATTGATGCGTATCACTTTTCGTCAATTACAGGTGTTCAACGAAGTCTGTGATTTACGCTCTTACAGCCGTGCAGCAGAAGAAATGTCGCTGACACAACCCGCCGTAAGTCTACAAATTCGTCAGCTTGAAGAGCTGATTGGCCAGCCTTTGTTCGATTACGTAGGCAAAAAGCTGTACATGACCGAGGCCGCTGAAGCGCTTCAGTTGGCCAGCCGGGATATTTTCGGGCGCCTGGAAAACCTCGATATGCAGCTTTCGGACATGCTCGGGTCATTGCAGGGGCAACTAAAACTGGCCGTCGAATCCAGCGCGAAATATTTCGTCCCGCATCTGTTTGCCGCCTTCAAGCGCCAGCACCCGGAAGTCAATTTGCAGCTAACGGTAGTCAATCGGGCGCAAGCCGTTCGTCGGCTGTCAGATAACCGCGACGATCTGGTGATCATGTCGATGGTGCCCCAGGACATGGGCCTGGAATTTCTGCCATTCCTGAATAACCCGATTGTCGCCGTTGTACCCGCCGATCATCCGCTGTGCATGCAAGGGCCGTTGCGGTTGCAGGATCTGGAGCCTTATACCCTGCTGATGCGCGAGCAGGGTTCGGGCACGCGCATGGCGTGTGAGGAATATTTCAAGGAGAAGCGCGTGCACTTCAATCAGACGCTAGAGGTATCGTCCAACGAGTCACAGCGCGAATGCGCGGTGGCCGGATTGGGCGTGGCGCTGTTAACACGCCACGCCGTCAGCCTGGAGCTGGCGACCGGCCTGCTGCGTGAGCTGCCGGTCGAGGAGTTGCCGCTGTATCGCAGTTGGTGCGTGGTGCAGGCCAAAGCCAAACGCCTGTCACCGGTGGCGCATGCCTTTCTGGGTTTTATCCGCAGTGAGCGCCTGCAGATCAGCGCGCTGGTTGAGCGCTTCGACGGTCACTTGCCGACGCAGCCTGCCAGTAGTTGATCGAACCCAGATCCGGGTAGTCAGAGGTTTCCAGGCGCAACTGGCGCTGGCTCGTATGGTCTTCAATCGCACGGCGGAAGGCCATGCGGCGCTGGTCTTCTTGCTGGCGGCGGGTTTTGACGGCGCTATTGCGTTCTTCGTAAGGCTGAGCCATTTCGAGTCTCCCAAGGCGTGTACGGGAGTTTCACAATGCACGTTGTTTGTGACGACTTGGCGAAGAAGAGATGACAGAGGAATGAAAGCTGGAGGCATCTACATACCCTGTGGGAGCGGGCTTGCTCGCGATTCAGACGCCGCGATATATCTGAGACCACGGCGATCCCATCGCGAGCAAGCCCGCTCCCACAGTGGATTTTGTGCGAACTTAATCTTCGTGGCTTTTCAGCGATTTAGGCGACAGACGCAAACTGCGCAAGCTGCGCTTGACGCTCTTGAGGTGGTTGACCAGGCTCGGGCCGCGGGCCATGGCAACGCCCATCGCCAGCACGTCAATCACCACCAGGTGGGCAATACGCGAGGTCAGCGGTGTATAGATTTCGGTGTCTTCATGCACGTCAATCGCCAGATTGATGGTCGCCAGTTCCGCCAACGGCGTCTGGCTCGGACACAGAGTAATCAAGGTCGCACCGCTTTCACGCACCAGATTGGCGGTAATCAGCAGGTCTTTGGAACGCCCCGACTGGGAGATGCAAATCGCCACATCGGTAGGCTTCAAGGTCACGGCCGACATCGCTTGCATATGCGGGTCGGAGTACGCGGCGGCGGTCAGCAACAAACGGAAAAACTTGTGCTGAGCATCCGCGGCCACGGCACCGGAAGCACCAAAGCCATAAAACTCAACCCGCTGCGCTTGCGACATGGCCGTCACTGCACGCTGCAATGCAACCGGATCGAGCTTCTCGCGCACGTCCATCAAGGTATGCAGCGTAGTGTCGAAAATTTTCAGGCTGTAGTCCGCAACCGAATCGTCTTCGTGAATTGCGAACTGACCAAAACTGGCCCCTGCTGCCAGGCTTTGCGCCAGCTTGAGTTTCAAGTCCTGGAAACCTGAACAGCCAATCGCGCGGCAAAAGCGCACGATGGTGGGTTCGCTGATACCAACGCTATGGGCAAGGTCGGCCATGGAACTGTGCATTACAGCCGCAGGATCAAGCAGCACGTGATCGGCGACCTTGAGTTCCGATTTACGTAACAGGTGGCGTGACTGGGCGATATGTTGCAGCAGGTTCAAAGGGCTGGACTCGGTCTGTAAGCGGCGGGCGCCGGGATGTAGCAATCTTGTAGTTATACTACATGAGCTGCGGCACGCCCAGCGAAACGACCACTGGGCATATACGGCCTTAGTGGGCTGAAGGCTAGCTCAAACCTGGGTTTTGTCTGAAAAGAGCCATTTGTCACTACATCAATACGCTCGTGGCACATTTGCACAGGGATTAAAGGACCTGCAGCTCTATGTCGTGATCACGCCAACTACTGTTGAGGTAGCCGTCAGTATTCTCGATACGGAACTCCATCTGGTCGACGAATTTAAACTCTGAACCATCGGCAAAATTCTTATCAGTAGATGAGCCCAAAAGTCGCCCGTGCATACACAAGCAATACCCGCGACCAGACGCACAGGCACCCTTACATTAGATGAAACACGTCGACAGCATTTACCGCCGTCCTTTTTGACCGCTCGGCCCAAGACCGCCACGCGGCTAGCAATCAAAGGCCAACAGCCCCTAAAATGCCCCGATGCGCGATGATCTCTCTCTCTTGTTAAATTCTCTCAACGATGCCCAACGTCAGGCCGTCACGGCCAGTGTCGGGCGTCAGTTGGTTCTGGCCGGCGCAGGTTCCGGCAAAACCCGTGTGCTGGTGCACCGTATCGCCTGGTTGATCCAGGTCGAAAACGCGTCCCCACACTCAGTCCTGTCGGTGACGTTCACCAACAAGGCCGCTGCCGAGATGCGCCATCGCATCGAGCAGCTGATGGGTATCAACCCGGCCGGCATGTGGGTTGGCACCTTCCACGGCCTGGCTCACCGCCTGCTGCGGGCTCACTGGCAAGAAGCCGGGCTCAGCCAGACCTTCCAGATCCTCGACAGCGATGACCAGCAACGCTTGGTCAAACGCGTGATCCGCGAACTGGGGCTCGATGAACAGCGCTGGCCGGTGCGTCAGGCGCAATGGTTTATCAACGGCCAAAAAGACGAAGGCCTGCGCCCCAAACATATCCAGGCCAGCGGTGACTTGTTCCTGGCCACCATGCGCAATATTTACGAGGCCTATGAGGTCGCGTGCCAGCGCGCCGGAGTGATCGACTTCTCCGAGCTACTGTTGCGTGCCCTGGACCTGTGGCGCGACAACCCGGGCTTGCTGGCGCACTACCAGAAGCGCTTCCGGCACATCCTGGTGGACGAATTCCAGGACACCAACGCCGTTCAATATGCCTGGCTGCGATTGCTCGCCCAGGGCGGCGACAGCCTGATGGTGGTGGGCGATGACGACCAGTCGATCTACGGCTGGCGCGGCGCGAAAATCGAAAACATCTACCAGTACTCAACCGACTTCCCGGACGCCGAGACCATTCGCCTGGAGCAAAACTATCGCTCCACCGCAGGCATCCTCAAAGCCGCCAACGCCCTGATTGCCAACAACACCGGGCGCATGGGCAAAGAACTGTGGACTGACGGCGGCGAAGGCGAAGCCATCAACCTGTACGCCGCATTCAACGAACACGACGAAGCGCGCTACGTGGTCGAGACTATCGAAAGCGCCCTGAAAACCGGTATGGCCCACAGCGATATCGCCATTTTGTACCGCTCCAACGCCCAGTCGCGGGTACTTGAAGAAGCCTTGCTGCGCGAGCGTATCCCGTACCGCATCTATGGTGGCCAACGCTTCTTCGAGCGTGCGGAAATCAAAAATGCCATGGCCTATATGCGCCTGCTCGAAGGTCGCGGCAATGATGCAGCGCTAGAACGGGTGATTAACGTACCGGCCCGTGGCATCGGCGAAAAAACCGTCGAAGCCATTCGCGAACACGCACGCCACAGCGATGTGTCGATGTGGGAAGCGATGCGCCAGCTGATCGCCAATAAGGCCCTGCCCGGTCGTGCTTCGGGGGCGATTGCCGGCTTTATGGAGCTGATCGAAAACCTCGCGGCAAAAGTCATGGACATGCCTCTGCATCTGATGACCCAAACCGTAATCGAGCAAAGCGGCTTGATTGCCTACCATCAGGCGGAAAAAGGCGAAAAAGGCCAGGCCCGGGTAGAAAACCTTGAGGAGCTGGTCAGCGCAGCGCGCAACTTCGAAAATAATGACGAAGACGAAGAGCTGTCGCCTTTAGCCGCCTTCCTCGGCCATGCCTCGCTGGAAGCTGGCGATACCCAGGCCGAAGAGCATGAAGACGGTATTCAGCTGATGACGCTGCACAGCGCCAAAGGCCTGGAATTTCCGTACGTGTTCCTGGTGGGCATGGAAGAAGGCCTGTTCCCGCACAAGATGAGCCTGGAAGAACCCGGCCGCCTTGAAGAGGAACGACGCCTGGCTTATGTGGGCATTACCCGCGCCATGCAAAATCTGGTCATGACCTACGCCGAAACCCGACGTCTGTACGGCAGCGAAACCTACAACAAGGTTTCACGCTTCGTGCGCGAAGTACCTAAAGGCCTGATCCAGGAAGTTCGACTGTCCAACAGTGTCAGTCGCCCTTTCGGCGGCGGTCAAAAGCAGAGCGCCAGCACCCTGTTTGGTGGTTCGGAGATCCCCGAAACCGAATTCAAACTCGGCCAGATGGTCAAGCATGCGGTCTTCGGCGAGGGCGTCATCCTCAACTTCGAAGGCGCTGGCGCACAGGCGCGGGTGCAGGTGAATTTCTCGGAAGGCAGCAAGTGGCTGATGATGGGCTACGCCAAACTTGAAGCGGTCTGACAGCAACCCGACAGCTTTCCGGGGATAGGGTGGGTTAACGACTGATCAACATCTGTGGGAGCGGACTTGCTCGCGATACATACAACTCGGTTCTTCTGACACACCGAGGAGCTGCAATCGCGAGCAAGCCCGCTCCCACAGTTGAATATGTCCTACACCAAAAAAATCCATCCCTTACAGCTAATTAGGCAAAAGCCCGAAACACTTCACCGCTAGCCAGTCACAACTCACCTGTGCAACATGGCGCGCGTGTATCCACAAATGGGAACCCCTTATGAAACGTTTTCTTAGCATCGCCATGGCGTTGTGCATCGGTTTAACGATGAGCATCGACGCGAACGCCAAGCGCTTCGGCGGCGGCAAAAGCGCGGGTGCAGCGCCTAGCCACCAAACGCGTCAGGCTGCTCCAGCCGCTGCCCCTGCGGCGGCCGGTGCTGCAGGCGCCGCCGCAAAAGCCGGCGGTGCTTCGCGCTGGCTCGGCCCTCTGGCCGGCCTCGCAGCCGGTGGTCTGTTGGCGTCCATGTTCATGGGCGGCGGCTTCCAGGGCATGCAATTCTTCGACATCCTGATTATGGCGGTGATCGCCTTCCTGATCTTCCGCTTCATTGCTGCCCGTCGTCGCAAACAAGCTGACATGATGGCCCCTGCTGGCCATGCACCCATGCAACGCGAAGCGTTCGACGCCAAGCCTGCTGCTTCGATCTTCGGTGGTTCGGCTGCCCCTGCGGCCCGTCCGGTAATCAATGCGCCGGCCTGGTTCAATGAGCAGAACTTCCTGGAAGCTGCACGTAACCATTTCCAGTCCCTGCAACAGCACTGGGATGCCAACGAAATGGACAAGATTGCCGAGTTCGTGACCCCGCAGATGCTCGACTTCCTCAAGCGTGAACGCGCTGAGCTGGGCGATGGCTTCCAGTCCACCTACATCGACAACCTGACCGTGCAACTGGACGGCCTGGATGATCGTGCAGACAAAACCATTGCAACCCTGACCTTCAGCGGCGTGTCGAAAAACTCGCGCTTTGACCAGGGCGAAGCCTTCAGCGAAAGCTGGAACATGGAACGTCAGCAAGGCGACAACCAGCCTTGGCTGGTAGCCGGTATCCGCCAGAACGGCTGATCCCGCAAGCGACACATGCGTTAACCAAAGCCCCGGACTTGTCCGGGGCTTTGCATTTCACGATTGCACTTATAACGAGCTACTGTATAAAGCGCGTCATATAAACCGCGCCATAGAGCATGAGGATGAGGTCGTGGAAGAGATCATTGAAGAGCTACGCGAAAAAAACGAGCCTGTACCAGTTCCCCTGGAACTGCCTGAAGAAGACCAGTTGGTGGAAATCGAAGAACAACTGTTCATTGATATCCCGTTTGTCTTCAGAGAGTTTCTGCTGACCGTCAGTGACGTGGTGTATGGCAGCCTGGAGCCGGTCACCGTGACCGATCCACAATCGCACACCTACCTGCCGGAAGTAGCGGCCAACGCCTGGGATGCCGGTGTTGATCGTAGCTTGATCCCTATTTGCCAGGACGGCGACGACTACTACTGCGTAGAAGAAGACGGCACCGTGGTGCTGTGGTCCGGCGAAGAAGAACTCGTCACCGAAGAAACGTGGGAATCGGTCTGGCACTGGGCGCGCGACGTCTGGCTGGAAAGCTGATACCCCCAGGGTCTGTTGACGTTTCATTGTGACTCACAACGAAACGCCAACAGACCCTTTGGTCAGCGGGTTGTCAGTGCCCCCCTTCCTTGTGGTTATCCAGCGTCTCCAGCAGTGCAACCTGCATGCGCGTATGAATACGGATAAACCAGCGCCACAACAACGCCGCCACCCCCGCTGCCACCACTGCAATCACCATCAGCAATTCATTGGTGGGCAAGATGCTCGCCGAGAGTGCCGACAGCAGCAGAAAAATCACCAGCAGCGACAGAATCGGAATCACTTCCGAAATCACCCGACGCACCCGCTGCGTATGGCGCCCTGCCATTTCCGGTTTGACCCCCATCTCGGCCAGCAGCATCGACAACGCTTTGAGCTTGCGATACGCAGCGATCAAAAACGGCAACGACAGTAACAAGGCCGCGCCCCAGATCATCCCTTTTTGCCAACTCGGTTCCAGGATCCAGCCTTGTAAATAACGACCGATGCGCGGTGCGAAATAACCTCCGGCAAAGAAAATTGCGATAACCAGGGCCAGATTGACGCCAACCTGCAGCAAGATCTTGCGGATCATGGCCGCCAACAACGCCCCTTCGCCCTGTGGCTGAATACTGCGCAGCCATTCACCATATAACCCCAGCACCCGCGACAAACGATCAGGCACCACCTTCGCCAGCTTGAGCGAGAGCGGGTCTGCGGCGCGGATCAGGTAAGGCGTCATCAGGGTGGTCAATACCGAGACGGCCACGGCTACGGGGTACAGGAAGCTGCTGGTGACCTGCAATGTCATACCCAGCGCCGCGATAATGAAAGAAAACTCACCGATCTGAGACAGCCCCATCCCGACCCGCAGCGAGGTGCGTCCGTCATTGCCAGCGATAAACGCCCCCAACCCACAGGACAGCATCTTGCCCAGCACCACGGCGATGGTGATCACCACGATGGGCAGCGCATATTCGAGCAGGATGGCCGGATCGAGCATCAGCCCGATGGCGACAAAGAAAATCGCACTGAACAAATCACGCACCGGTTCGATCAGGCGCTCGATTTTCAACAACTGACGCGACTCGGCCATGATTGCACCGATCAAAAACGCCCCAAGCACCATGCTGTATTCCAACTTGACCACCAGCAGGCAGAAGCCAAAACACAGGCCCAGCACGGTAATCAGCAGCATCTCGTTGCTTTCGAATTTGGCCACATACGCCAATACGCGGGGCACCAGCAAAATACCGATCACCAGCGCCACAATCATGAACAGCGACAATTTACCGACCGTCGAAAAAACCTCTTCAGGGCTGACACTGCCGCTGACCGCAATACTCGACAGCAGCGCAATAATCCCGATACCCAAAATATCTTCAACGATCAGCACGCCAAAAATCAGCTGGGCGAAGCGCTCGTTCTTCATTTTCAGGTCATTGAGCGCCTTGACGATGATGGTGGTCGAGGAAATGGCCAGGATCGCGCCCAGAAACAGCGAATCCATGGTGTTCCAGTCGAACCATCGGCCAATTTCGTAGCCGATCCAGATCATCAGCGTAATTTCCATAAACGCTGCGATAAAGGCCGTGGCCCCGACCTTGAACAACTTGCGCAGGCTGAACTCCAGGCCCAGGCAGAACATTAAAAAAATCACCCCAAGCTCGGCCAGGGTCTTGATCGTTTCTTCGTCGTGGATCAAGCCAAACGGCGGGGTATGCGGGCCAATAATAAAACCGGCAACGATATAACCCAGCACCACCGGCTGCTTGAACCGGTGGAAAAGAATCGTCACCACACCCGCGACCAGCATGATGACTGCCAGATCCTGAATAAAACTGATGGCATGCATGGCGTGGCACTCCTTGTTTAATACTCACCAGGCAACAAGACGACAGACACAGATTGTCAGGCTGTGCGTATCGACTGTTTTATATGTAGGAATTACCCGACTAACGGGCTTTTGCAGGTTAACACCGCGACTTCTGGCAGAAAGGCGGTGCAATATATGGAAACAGATGGATATCAGCGTGACGGCAGTCAAAACGGCAACGTCCCGTTATTAACTGTTTCAAAAATCGACAAGTATCCGCAGAGATACCCACTTCACTGCTGCAACACAACCACGAGCCTGCTGCTATGGAACCCGGAAACGCCCAACTGTCGATGACGGTCCTGATGACCCCGGACATGGCCAATTTTTCTGGCAATGTTCACGGCGGAACCCTGCTCAAATACCTCGATGAAGTCGCTTACGCCTGCGCCAGCCGCTATGCGGGCCGTTATGTCGTCACCTTGTCGGTGGACCAGGTGATTTTTCGCGAGCCGATTCATGTCGGTGAGCTGGTGACCTTCCTTGCGTCGGTCAACTACACCGGCAATACCTCGATGGAAGTCGGGATCAAGGTGGTGACCGAAAATATTCGCGAACGCTCGGTACGCCACACCAATAGCTGCTTCTTCACCATGGTAGCGGTGGACGACGACCGTAAACCGGCTGCTGTGCCGCCTTTGCAGCCGCTGAACAGCGAAGACAAGCGCCGCTTTATCCAAGGCAAGCAACGCCGCCAGATCCGCCAGGAGCTGGAGCAGCGTTATCGCGAACTGAAAGACGAAACGGTGTAACGACTGGGCACAGCTGACCAGTGGGAGCGGGCTTGCTCGCGATGCTTACAACTCGGTTCATCTGATCCACCGAGGTGATGCAATCGCGAGCAAGCCCGCTCCCACAATGTAAATCCAGGAGATTTACAAACTGATCGGCACTGCTTCAAACCGCACACGCGGGTGAGCGATACGGTCCTGAGCACGGACCAGCTGCAATTCGTAGCTGGTGCAGGCCTGGGTTTCCAGCAGCACCTCATGCACCGCCGCCGCGGTGAATTCAAACGCAGCCACCAGGCTGTCGCCCAGCAACACTCGCGCTAAAAACAAACCTGAAGTCAAATCCCCCACGCCCACAGGCTGACGCGGGAAGGCCAGCAGCGGGCGGCGCAAGTGCCAGTTGCCCTCAGCCGTTACCAGCAGCATCTCGAAACTTTCTGCCGGTTTGCCGGGATACGACAAATGCTTCACCAGCACCGCTTTCGGGCCGCGAGCCAGCAGGCTGCGGGCCATCGCCAGGCAATCAAACAACGATTGCGGGTGACGGCCGCAAAAACTGTCCAGCTCAAGTTGATTGGGGCACAGGAAGTCAGCCATCGCTGCAGCCTCTTCCAGCAGAAAATCACTGACCTCCTGCGGCACGATGCAACCCTTCTCCGGGTGCCCCATCACTGGGTCACACAGATACAGCGCATTCGGATTGACCGCCTTGATACGCGCCACACCGCTCAAAATGGCCCGCCCCTGAGCCGCACTGCCCAGGTAACCGGACAGGACCGCATCACAGTTGCCCAGCTCACCGATGGCGGCGATCCCGTCGACCAGCGAAGGAATTTGCTCGGGAGCCAGCACTTCGCCCGTCCACTGACCATACTGAGTGTGGTTGGAGAACTGCACCGTATTCAGAGGCCATACATTCACCCCGACGCGCTGCATGGGGAAAACCGCTGCGCTGTTGCCAGCATGGCCGAAAACCACGTGGGATTGGATGGCGAGTAGATGAGGTGTACGTTTCATGCCGGATTCCAGACTACGGGTGGATTCAAGCCACGCAGTATGCGACGAAACGCGGCCTGTACGACAGGTTGAAGACGCAGTTAAGCTGAGCACAATCTGTTGGAGCACATGTAATGCTGACCCTAGGAAATATGTTTGTGCTGATGCTGCTGGCCACTGGCGCTGCCTGGCTTTGGCACAACCACGGTTTACGCGAGCGGGCGCTGGAGCGGGTCAAACAGCACTGCAAGAATCTCGATATCGAGTTGCTCGATGAAAACGTTGCGCTCAAGAAAATCGGCTTGATTGCCGATGCCAACGGCAACAAGCGCCTGGCCCGTGTGTATAACTTCGAATTCACGGTGACGGGCGATCAGCGCCATACCGGGACCATCACCCAGTTCGGTGCCCATAGCGCCAAAATCGAACTGCCGCCCTACCCCTTCCAGACTGAAGCCGAGCCAAACGAGATTCCCACCGCTCAGGTGATTGAACTCAGCCAGTGGCGCCAGGAACACAGCAAGACCCGCCACTGAGCCACTCTAGCGCCTCACTTACACCGCACCTGTGGATAACTTTCCTGCAAAACAGGCTAAAACCCTTGAGATAGACACTTCTCAGGGTTTTTAGCCGGAAAAAATAAAGCACACAATTAATATTGTAGGACAATTTTACCAGCACAGATCCTGGCTAAACTCCCTGTTTTCCTGGCTTGCCACACCCGCCCCCTCTAAAAACCACCCTTCAGCAGACAGCTATCCAGCCCCGAACGGAGCAGTTCCAGGTCTTGAGGCTGGTCAAAGATCAATTCCAGGCGTGAATCCTTGCGCCACTCACTCGATTTCCACGGCGCAACCGAGTTATCCACAGAATTACTCGAAAACCAGCCCTGCGAACCACGAATAACCAGCTTCGCACGTCGCCAATTGAGGCTTTCCAGCCACTGTTGCAGCAACCCCAAATCGAATTGCCGGGAGGCATGCCAGCGCCAGCCCACACTCCAGCCTTCGGCCTGGGATTGCGTCATCACAACAGGAGTGCCTGGGTCGGAAAACACACTTCCTATATGATTAAAATCCTTATAAATCAATGAGTTATCCACAGCATGAGCGGTATTCATATAGGCTGCAGGCAGCGTATTTAAAGGGATTTGGCCATGCTCTACCCATAAAACAGGGCACTTTGGCAGGCTGCATGCAATCTGCTCACGTTGCTCATTTGGCACACTATTAGATTTATTCATGACCAGTAAACCGGCGCTTTTCAGGGCCTCTTGCTGGGTTTTCGGCAAGGGTTTGCCCTGCGCCATCGCTTGCGCATCAAGCACCATGACACACGGCTGCAACGCCAGAACACCCAGCCAGGGTGCTTCACCGAGCTGCTTTATAATTTGTGCGGGATGACCCAGGCCAGAGGGCTCGATAAATAAACGGTCGGGCCTGGACTTGCGTAGCAGACGGCTCAAACCAATCTGAAAAGGCGCGCCATTGACGCAGCACACGCAACCGCCAGCCACTTCGGCGATAGCAATTGCATCGTCACCCTGACTCATCAGGGCCGCATCCAGGCCTATCTGACCAAACTCATTAACCAGCACAGCCCAACGCTCGTGAGCAGGTTTTTGCGCCATCAGGTGCTGGATCAGACTGGTTTTGCCAGCGCCCAGTGGCCCGGCAATGACATGGGTGGGAATGTTCTGCAACATGATCGCCAGCTTCTGTATGAATCAAAGCAAGCAATATGCCTCAGGCCAGCCAATCGAGGGTCAAAATCAACCGGCGCTCGCCCGGCGCCAGTGCAGGTGAGCGATGGATCAAACCCGCCCCTTCATTGCCCTGCCACTTCTCACCTTTGAGCAAGGCCACCTCACCGGCATTTATTTGCTGAATCAATGCAGTCCGGGTTGGTTCGGCCTGTGGTTGCCCCAATTGACGGCGCTCCATCACACCTTCCTCCAGCCACTGGCTGCCAATCCCCGCATAAGTGGTAATAAGTCGTACGGGGACGTGATCCACATGAAAGCGTGGGCACATGGCCTTATCCAGGGCCCTGAGACGCAGCCCAATGCGTTTTGCGCCCAACAGGCACGCATAGGCACTCACCAGCCAGGAAACATCCGCAATAAAGCCTGCATAGCCTTCCAGATCATGGAAGCGCGATGCCAAGCCACGAAGGTTGGGTTGAGCCTTTTCATTGGCCATCTCAATCACAATGGCGTCAGCCAAAGGCTCGTCCAGCGAGAGCAGCAACGCTGCGAAATCGATGATATGCACAGGCAACTGACGCTGCCAGATGGCCAGATTGACGTCTTCATCCAGAATACGGGTCATGACCTCTGGTGATTCCCCGAGTACTTGCTGGGTCAGAGGTTCAGCGGTGTAAGCCAGCGCATTGGTCATGCCGCCACCTCTTCATACCAGTCGCCAAAAGGGTCGTTCAGCAGTTTCCAGCTCGCTTCGCCCTGGGCCATTTCTGCATCGGTGAGCAAACAGGCATCGAGTTCATCCGTGAGCAGGGAAAAATCGATGTGCTGGCCGATAAACACCAACTCCTGGCGGCAATCGGCGGTATCTGGCAGCCACTTTTGCAGAATCTCAGCCTTGGCTTGCGGCTCCTGCGGCCATTGGTCGCGGGGTACAAAACGCCACCAGCGCCCGGCAAACCCATAGCGCATCAACCCGCCCGCCTGAGACCAACTGCCCGCCTCCTGATATTTGCTGGCCAGCCAGAAAAAACCTTTGGAGCGCAGCAACTTGCCGTTAGTCCAGGGGCGCTCGATAAAATTAAAAAAACGTTCCGGGTGAAAAGGCCGACGTGCGCGATACGCACTCGAAGCAATGCCATATTCTTCGGTTTCGGGCACATGCTCGCCGCGCAATTCTTGCAACCAGCCTGGTGCCTGCGCTGCCCGCTCAAAATCAAAGCGTCCGGTATCAAGAATTTTATTAAGCGGGACTTCGCCCATGACCATGGGGATTATTTCGGCCTGCGCGTTCAGGCGCTGCAAAATGGCGATCAATTCCTCTCGATCCGCACGGCTGATCAAATCAATTTTGCTGATCAAAATAACGTCCGCGAACTCGATTTGCTCGATCAACAAATCGGTAATTGACCGCTCGTCGGATTCTCCAAGCGTTTCCCCCCGGGAATCCAGGCTTTCCGCGGCCTGATAATCCTGCAAAAAATTGAGGCCATCCACCACCGTGACCATGGTGTCCAATCGGGCAATATCGGCCAGGCTTTGACCCGATTCATCGCGAAAAGTAAAGGTTTCTGCCACCGGTAGCGGCTCTGAAATGCCGGTTGATTCGATCAATAAATAATCAAATCTACCGTCCGTCGCCAAAGCGCTGACCTCTTGCAGCAAATCCTCACGCAAGGTGCAGCAGATGCAGCCATTGCTCATTTCTACCAGTTTTTCTTCAGCGCGGTTCAAGGTCACGTCGCGCTGAACCTCCCCACCATCAATATTAATTTCGCTCATGTCATTAACAATAACCGCCACCCGCAGGTTGTCGCGGTTACGCAAAATATAATTCAGCAGAGTACTTTTGCCTGCGCCTAAGAAACCTGAAAGCACAGTTACAGGGAGACGATTCGACATCGTGGTACTTCCTCATCAGGGTCGCAGGTCAAAATGCCCGCTTGGCAGTGCATTCGATAATGAATCTGCAAATGATACATTATAACAATGCCATTACGTCAAACCTGTTGAGGTAATTTCATCTCCACCCTGATCGCCGACCCAGGCCAGGTAACTGTTTGCAGGCGGTTTTTTCTCGAAATATTTTTTTAGTCCGTTAAATAAACCATCAGCCACTGCCTGCTGATGGCGGGCCGTGATCAAGCGATCGCTGTCGCGAGGGTTCGACATAAAACCCGTTTCAACCAGAATTGAAGGGATATCAGGCGACTTGAGCACAGCAAAACCCGCCTGTTCTACCCGTTTTTGATGCAGTGAAGTGATGCCCGAAAGGCTGCGCAGCACCGTATTGCCCAACTGCAAGCTGGCCGCAATGGTGGCGTTCATGGACATGTCGAGAATGACGCCGGCAAGCATCGGATCCTTGTCTTTGAGGTTCAAAAGGCGGGTTGCACCAAGCAAATCCACACCGTTTTCCCGTTGTGCCATATACCGCGCCGTGGCCGATGTAGCACCGCCCTCCGATAAGGCATAGACCGAGGCTCCGCAGGCCGTTAGACGCGGCGCAGCGTCCGCATGCACGGAAATAAACAGGTCGGCATTGTGCTTGTGGGCAACTTCAACCCGTTTGCGCAGCGGTACAAAAAAATCGTCATTGCGCACCAATCGCGCATCAAAGCCTTTTTCACGCTTGAGGCGCTTGGCCAGCAACTGCGCGATGGACAGCACCACATCCTTTTCGCGATGACCTTTAGCGCTGGTCGCCCCCGGATCCTTGCCGCCGTGGCCAGGGTCAATCACCACAATAATGTCGCGCTTGGGGTGGGCAGCCCGGGCTGACGCCGCAACCACGGGCGTAACGTTCTGTAGTGGCGCAGGCGCCTTGATCAGGTCAAGTACCAGCCGGTGGCCTTGTCCGTCCTTGGGCGGCAGCAGAAAGCTGCTGAGTTGAACCAGCTCATCCAGGTCCAGCACGATGCGGGTATCGCCCTGGCCAAAATGCCCGGAGCGGATGGCGCGAAGGCCCGTATTGGCGAGTTTCAACTCACTGAAATCGCCCCTCAAGCTGGCCCCGCTCACATCAATGATGAGGCGCTCGGGGGCCGTCAAAGAAAAAGTTTTGTACTGCACCGGCCCGCTCAAATCCAGAACCAGACGCAAGGTATTGCCGTTGCGCCATAGCCTTGCGTGCTGGATCTGGGCGGCCGAAACACCCAAGGGCAATGTGAGGACAGAACTGGCAAGCAGCCAGTTAAGCAATTGACGTCTGTGCATGGCATGTACCGCAGATAAGGGAGCGTCCGTACTCAACATTGCTGTGTGTTTGCTCCAGCAAAAAAAGCATCGTCGACCTAATCGTTATAATATAACATGTCGAAATACTCTGTAACGGGATCTCTCTTATGAATGCGCTGACTTTGCCGGATGTCGCCGCGCAGTCATCCCAGCAAGCCATTGCGCTTGAGTGGGTGGGCATGTGTGGCATTGCTTCCCCCGTGTTAATTGAAGGCCAACGTCTCAGCGCGAAAATTGACGCAGGGGTGAATCTCAAAGATGCCAGTGCCCGAGGGATTCATATGTCCCGCCTATATCTGGCGCTGGATATGCTGGAAACAGAAAACCTCTCACCTGCCCTGCTGAGAGGGCTTCTACATAGTTTTCTCGAAAGCCACCAAGGTTTATCGGATAAGGCTTATGTGCGAATTCACAGCGATTTACTGCTTAAACGACCCGCATTGGTCAGCCCATTGGCAGGCTGGAAAAGCTACCCGGTATGCATTGAAGCGCGTTTGAAAAACGGAATGTTCCACGTGGAACTAAAAATACACGTGAGCTACTCCTCCACCTGCCCCTGCTCAGCAGCACTGGCCCGGCAATTAATTCAGCAACAATTCATCGATGATTTTGCCAACCAGTCTCTACAGCACGCCGATGTCCTGGCATGGCTTGGCAGTTCTAAAGGCATCGTAGCCACGCCACACAGCCAACGTAGCTCCGCAGATTTGACGATCCTTTTGGATCATCAGTACTCGCACCTGCCCCTGATAAACATTATCGACGAGGCCGAAAGCTCGCTGGGCACTGCCGTGCAAACCGCAGTTAAGCGTGCAGATGAACAAGCCTTCGCCCTGGCCAACGGGCAAAACCTGATGTTCTGTGAGGACGCTGCTCGACGGCTCAACACTGCATTGCAGAAAACTCAGGGGGTAGAAGCCTTCAAACTTAAAGTTACTCACGCTGAAAGTTTGCACAGCCATGACGCCGTAGCTGAAAGCTTCTGGAACTGGGAGGCTGCATGATCCGCTGCCGGAACTTGACCTGGGGCGCGCCCGGTCAGCCGCTGACCCCGGCACTTGATGTGGCGTTGGACAAAGGCAGTCTTACAGCCGTAATTGGCGCCAACGGATGCGGTAAAAGCAGTTTGCTTAAAGTCCTGGCAGGGTTGCAAAAACCGCTCACGGGCAAAGTTCTGCTGGATGTTCCACGCCGTGGCAACGTGGCCTTTTTGCCACAGCAGCAATTTTTGGATAGGCAGTTCCCCATCAGTTTGCAAGAGTTGGTAGCCGCAGGTTTTTGGGGGAAGAAGCAAACAGCCCAGCAGCGAAGTGCTCGATTAGAAGCGGTGTTGCAAGACTGGCATTTGAATGGCCTGGAACATCGCCCGCTGATGGCCTTGTCAGGTGGTGAATTACAGCGCTCATTACTGGCTCGTTTATGCGTGGCTGACGCGCCGTTGTTATTGCTCGATGAGCCCCATGCGGCTCTGGATGAACTGGGCCAAAAGCTGCTCTGGCAACACATCCAGACCTGGCACACCGAGGGTCGAACAGTGATCGTGGTCTGCCATGATCTGGCCGCAGTACGAAAACACATTTCCCAAACGCTATTAATCAAAAGCAGCGGCAGCGTCCTGGCGCCAAGTAGCCAACTGATAAAACCACCGCAGGTGGCCTGATGATTATCGCCAGCCAGTTATGGCAGCCGTTTCAAGAATTTGTATTTATGCGCCGCGCATTATTCGGCGGCCTGGTTCTGGCCTGCAGTACCGCACCTCTTGGCGTGTTTCTGATCCTGCGCCGCATGAGCCTGATTGGCGATGCCGTTGCACACGGGATTCTCCCCGGAGCAGCTTTGGGGTTCTGGTTCGCCGGGTTGAGTTTGCCCGCTCTTACCTTTGGCGGCCTGGGTGCAGGTTTAGGGATGGCCGGCCTTGCGGCCTGGATCACACGGCGTACGGGCTTACGAGAAGATGCCAGCCTCGCCGCGATTTATCCGATCTCATTGGCCAGCGGGATTTTGATCCTGGGGATCGCGGGCAAACGTCTGGACTTGCTACATCTGTTATTTGGCTCGGCATTGGCGGTCGACAGTCAGACGTTGACAGGCATGCTCTGGGTAACCGGGTTCAGCACACTGCTGATGGGAGCGATCTACCGCCCACTCTTACTCGACACCCTCGACCCGTTGTTCCTGCGCAGTGTTAGCCGATTGGGACCGCTAGCCCATGGTCTATTCCTGACCTTGGTGGTGCTGAACCTGGTGATCGGCTTTCAAGCCATCGGCGCACTGATGGTGGTGGGCCTGATGATGCTACCCGCAATCGCCTCACGCTTCTGGAGCCGGCGGCTGCCGGTGCTGATTCTGATCTCGGCGGGCATTGGCTGTATTTCAGTTTGGCTGGGGCTACTGCTGTCGTTTCATTACTCACTGCCCAGCGGTCCGGCCATCGTGCTGATAGCTGGCAGCATGTACCTGCTGTCTGTGATTTTCGGTCCGGTACACGGTTTGTTGCGCCGACCGCCTTTGCTGTCATCCCCATGAGGTGCTACACGATGCGCGCTCTACCCGTGATATTCAGTGTGTTTCTGGTAATGGGTTCTTCGCTCTCATTCGCCACAGAAAAACCAAAAATCCCTGTGGTCACCAGCTTCAGTATTCTTGGAGACATCACCCAAAAAATTGGCGGTGAACATATTCAAGTCATCGCGTTAGTCGGCCCCGATGAAGATGCTCATACTTACGAACCCTCACCGGACGATGCCAAGGCGCTGCTCAATGCCAAAGTGATTGTCAAAAATGGCTTGGGCTTTGAGCCCTGGCTCGATCGCCTGATAACCAGCACTGAAACCAAAGCCACGGTAGTCACCGCCAGCGAGTGTGTTGCCGCACACTCAATGGAGGACGATGGCGAAGTCATTCCGGACCCCCACGCCTGGCACGATCTGGCGAACGCCAAACTGTATGTAAACAACATTACCCGGGCGCTGATCAAAGCGGACCCTGCCGACCAGGCCGACTACACCCGCAACAGCCAGACTTATCTAAAAGCACTTGATAGCCTGCAAGCCCAAGCAAAAATCAAACTCAGCGGGCTGCCCGCAGGCAATCGGCGCATCGTGACGTCCCATGATGCCTTTGGCTATTTAGGCCAGGCCTATGGCATCGACTTTATGGCACCTCAAGGTCTGTCGACTGAGCGAGAACCCTCTGCTGCCGAAGTCGCGGCACTGATTCGCCAGATCCGCGACGACAAGGTCAAAGCCGTATTTATGGAGAACATCAAAGACTCGCGCCTGCTGCAACAAATCGCGGATGAAAGTGGCGCTCACATAGGTGGCACGCTTTACTCCGATGCTCTGGCCAGCAAAGGTCCCGCCAGTACCTTTCTGGGTCTCTTCGAGTACAACCTCAACACCCTGCACACTGCGTTGAGCCAGCCATGATCCGAAAAAACCCGTCGGGTGATTTGCCCGTGATTGCAGAGTCCGCCTATGTAGACCGTACGGCCATCATCTGCGGCAAGGTGGTGATTGGCGAGAACGTGTTTGTCGGCCCCTATGCGGTGATCCGCGCAGACGAGGTAGACCAGGACGGCGGCATGCTGCCGATCACCATTGGCGCGAATTCCAATATTCAGGACGGTGTGGTTATTCACTCGAAGTCGGGGGCTGCGGTGACTATCGGTGAAAGCACTTCCATCGCGCACCGCTCTATCGTTCACGGGCCATGCCGTGTGGGCGACCGAGTATTTATCGGTTTCAACAGTGTGCTGTTCAATTGCGAGCTGGGTGATGGTTGCGTGGTGCGGCATAACTCGGTCGTCGATGGCCGCGACCTGCCGGAGAATTTTTATGTACCGTCCACAACCCGTATCGGACCAAACACTGACCTGAGCCAGTTCGCTCCAGTCAGTGTCAGTGCATCGGAATTTTCAGAGGATGTAGCGCGCACCAATGTCGATCTGGTACGCGGCTATAAAGCGCTGCAAAACGAGTTTTGATCAGGTACGCGGTTTGACTGTTCCACAGTTTTGCCCCAACCAAACAGCACGGGTATCCATGCTGCCCTTCTGCTGAATCCCGGTCGCATTAAAGGTGCCATTCACTTGGGTGGTGAACTCCCGATCACTGGCAAAAGTTGCCACACCTGCGCCCTGGGCTTTTGGACAACTAAAGCGAAACTTCCACTGATTTCCACTACGCTCAGTGATCTGCTGGTTGCACCCTGACTTGGGGTCCGTCAGCGGAATGTTGTCCGTCTTCACCTGTTCGGGTGTCAGGCACACCCGAACACCTTTGCCGGCCATAGTCAGCCCCTGGCTTTCCAGCTGGGCTTTTTGTTCCGGAGTCAGCATATTCTGTAACTGGCCTAACATTACCTGCAGTTCAGGTAACTGTTGGCCATCTACCTGCATATTGCTGGAGCTCAGTTCCCAAAGCCCCGGTTGCAGCATTTGGGCCTGAGCCACCGGGATCGACAAACCACAGGCCATGAACAGCCCAAGCAGACGAACATTCATCAAGTAACTCCTACGCAGTTGTCAGCGTTAGACGTCGAAAATGGGCGAGTGTTGCACTCGTAATTAAA
Organism: Pseudomonas sp. B414; assembly: GCF_055408445.1. Taxonomy (NCBI): domain Bacteria; kingdom Pseudomonadati; phylum Pseudomonadota; class Gammaproteobacteria; order Pseudomonadales; family Pseudomonadaceae; genus Pseudomonas; species Pseudomonas sp. B414. The sequence continues at coordinate 63,527 of NZ_JBUZTQ010000014.1, forward strand.
TAGGGACACTTCACTGCAGAGCCTGGTCTGTTAGAACTGGCATTGAACATTTAGGAGCAAGGATACGCATGGATTATCTAGGCCCGCACGTATTTGGTTATCTGATTTTATTAATCCACAGCTTAGGCTTGATTGCCGCCGTGCACGCAGTGTTAACCGTCAGGACGGCGCAGGGTTCGATTGCATGGGCCATGTCATTGTTCTTTATTCCTTACCTTACGCTGATCCCGTATCTGATTTTTGGCCGCAGCACTTTTGACGATTACATACGCGCCCGGCGCGATGCCAACCAGGAAATGCGCGAAGCCATCACTCACCTGAGCTGGCGCCCCTGGGTAGAAGAAGCACTTGCGGCACGCAACTCCAAGGCGTACGCCTCGCTACGGGCAATGCCAAGGCTGGGGCGCATGCCGTGTCTGGCTAACAACTCGGTACGCTTGCTGATCAATGGCACGGCCACTTTCGACGCGATCTTCGCTGCCATCCGTGGTGCGAAAGAAGTCGTACTGGTGCAATTTTTTATCGTCCACGACGATGACCTGGGCATGAAGCTGCACGCACTGCTCCTTGAAAAAGCCGCCCAAGGGGTCGCGGTGCATCTGCTCTATGACAGCATCGGTAGCCATGCGCTGCCCAAGAGTTATGCCGAGACCTTGCGCGCCGGTGGTGTCCAGACCTATGCCTTTGCCACCCGTGGCGGCTGGATCAGTCGCTTCCAGGTGAACTTTCGCAACCACCGCAAAGTGGTGGTCGTGGATGGTGTGCGCGGATTTGTCGGCGGGCACAACGTAGGGGATGAATACCTGGGGGCCAAACCACCTCTGGCACCGTGGCGCGATACTCATGTGGAAGTGACCGGGCCAGTGGTTGCCTGCCTGCAGGAATCCTTTGCCGAAGACTGGTTCTGGGCCGCACGCAAACTGCCACCCCTGCTCCTGCCACAGAGCTACCCCGACGGTGGTGTGCTCTGCCAGTTTCTGGCCAGCGGCCCGGCCGACCCGTATGAAACCTGTTCGCTGTTTTTCGTGGAAGCCATCCACGCTGCCAACCAACGGGTATGGATAACCAGTCCCTACTTTGTACCCGACGAAGCCGTGTTCTCCGCGCTCCGACTCGCCGTTCTGCGGGGTGTGGATGTACGCATCCTGATCCCTTCGCGCCCGGACCATAAGATTGTTTACGCAGCCTCCAGCCTCTATGCCTTTGAAGCCGTACGCGCAGGCGTGCGGATCTTCCGCTACCAGCCCGGTTTTGTGCATCAGAAAGTGGTGTTGGTGGATGACGAGATCAGCGCCATTGGCAGCGCCAATATGGACAACCGCTCGTTCCGTCTCAACTTTGAAGTGATGTTGCTTACCGTCGATCAAACCTTTGCCAGAGAGGTCGAGCACATGCTGCTCGATGACTTCGCCCTGGCCCGAGAAATCACGGAAGCAGATATCAAGTCAACTCACCGATTGCAGCAACTGGGCATGCGAGTGGCCCGTCTGGTTTCGCCTGTTTTATAGGCTGGGTAAGCAGTAACTGTAGGAAGGGTCTGAATCGCTCGGAGCAGTCAAAAGAGTCAAACAGGATTCCATAAACTGAGCGGCCCGGAATCATCCGGCCGCTCAGTTCAAGGAATAACAACAATGAAGTTCTCGTTTATGGGTTTGCTCTTCAGCATCAGCGCACTGGCTCCCGTTCAAGCCAAGACAACTGCCGCAGCGCCTTCATCTCCTTTTATCAACGTCGAAGTCGGTCAGCCGACGTATATCCACCGGCTGCACTACAAGAAAATGTACAGCGAAAAACCCTTCGAAGAAGCGGTGTTGTATTACTACGACAACGGCCTCTACAAAATCATTTCTCCTGGCGAGAACCACTACGGCGTGTATGTGGTAGAGGGAGACTTCACTGACGAGCAGTACCGCATCAGCTACATCTCCCTCCCCTCAGCGGACTGGGGCGGCAACGTTGCCCGCCACGACCTTGTGTTCAACAAGAGCGCACTGACGTTTGAGCAGAAAGCCCTGGCCAAGGTTGATCAAAACATTGGCCTGCAGGACGGGCGCTTCGTCCTGGACAAAAACCCGGTCCAGGACCCGCAACCCATCACATGGGAAAACCACACTCAGCGATAAATATCCGCCCGGGTCGGTGGCAGCTCCAGCGAGCCATCGGCATGGGGCTTGGTCGCCAGGATCTGGTCGATGTTGATCCAGCCATGAGCGAAAGCGTAGGCACAACCTGCCAGATACAGGCGCCAAATCCGCAGGGCCTGTTCCGGGACTTGTTTGGCTGCGGCGTCCAGCTTTTGCTCCAGACGCTGGCTCCAATGATCCAGCGTGCGCGCGTAATGCAGGCGCAGGCTTTCAACATCGACCACTTCCAGCCCGGCTTCACTGATCTCGGCAGTCATCATCGACAGATGGGGCAACTCGCCGTTAGGGAACACATAGCGATCGATAAAATCCCCCGCACCCCGGCCCACCTGACGACCATCAGTGTGCTTGGAGGTGATGCCGTGGTTCATCACCAGCCCGCCTTCGCGCACGGCCCGGGACAGGATCTCGCAATACTCACGCAGGTTGGCGTGCCCTACGTGCTCGAACATGCCGACACTGACGATTTTATCGAAGCGGCCATCTTGGGGCAGATCACGATAATCGAGCAGCTGCAGGTCGACCTTGTCTTGCAGGCCTTCTGCCTTGACCCGCTCGCGAGCCAATTTGAGTTGCTCTTTGCTCAAGGTAATCCCGAACACCTTGACGCCGAATTCCCTCGCAGCAAAACGCGCCAGCCCGCCCCAACCACACCCCACATCCAATAAGTATTCACCGGGTTTGAGCCGCAGCTTTCGACACAAGAGACGAAACTTGGCTTGCTGCGCTTCATCCAGGCTTTCCTCCCCGGTTTCAAAATACCCACAGGAATAGGCCATGTCGCGGTCAAGCCACAGCTGGTAGAAGTCGTTGGACAGGTCATAGTGATAAGAGATCGACTCGGCGTCGGTAGCCTTGTCGTGATACACGCGAGGGGGCGTGTTGTCTTCATCGTCAACCAGCGCCTGGCTCAGCTCATCACAGACCCGGATCGCTTCGCTGATTGAGCCTTCTAGCTCAAGGCGGCCCTCAACAAAAGCGCTGCCCAGCAAGTCGAGGCTGGGCCTCGTAAATTGCGACACCAGGGCCGGGTCTTTGACCACGATCGTGACGCTGGGCGTCGGGCCGAAATTGAACTCGTGTCCGTCCCACAGCCTTAGCCGTAATGGAAGTTGAAGTTTCTGTAAGGCCGGCGGAAGTTGCGCGAGCATCTGTGTTCCTCCTTCATTTCAGATAACAAAACTATAGGTTAGACGAATAACGAAAACTGTCAGCTTCGCAGACAAGAGGTAGGTATTAGAGCCTGCGCGACCGTTTATCTGGATCAATCTCCAACCTGTTAGAGGGCGGGATCAGCGCGTATGCAAGCGCTAGCTCTGAAGTATCTCGTTTCGATGGAGTAGAAATGATGAAACCTTTGTCGAGCCCAGGGTTGCTTCATTCTGATTAATGCAAGGAGGGGTAATCAATGACGCGCCTGCCGCACTCAGGCGCGTGCTGCTTCAGTGCGTTGCCAGTGTATCCAGCGATTTGTCGACATAACCCTTGGCCAGCTCCACCAAGTGCATGACCGACAACACCAGGTCGCGCGCAGGCCCGCTCAAGCCATTCCCCGCCTCATTCGCGCAGGCGCCAGCACAGCGCAACAAGTCTGACGCTTGGGCCAAAGCCGCTTCTGAATTGACACTGTCCGGGATGGCATACATCGCCGTGCCCATTGGGCGAACGGGCTTATGGCCCTGCAGGTAGAAATTGAGTGCACGTTCGGTGGCGGCACGATCCAGCAACGGTTCGTTACTGCCAGCAGCAGCAAGGGGGACAGCAGGTGGATCGGGGGTGATCTTTTTCATGGGGTTCTCCAAATTTATGGAGCTGCCACGTATCGCTACTAAACGAATGGAGAGGCAGCCGTACGCAGGTTAGTAGACCGGAAAACTTGGAAACCGGCGCACACAAAGGTGCCCTACGCACGGCCACCATAACGATGGCACTTTGCGTCAAGTTTACCAGCCGGGCTACTAAACCCGACCGCTGATTGGCAGCGATAGGCCGAGACTATTCCCCGATTTGGACAGGCGCAAGCGAGCTGGATTTTCTCGGATGTTTCACGACAATGAAAGCGAAACGTCGTACGAAACAGCTGATATTCAACGCCAAATAACGTGTCGATACCGTCGTAATTACGGGTGGGCGATCAACTGCTTGGCCAAGGCTTCAAATGCCGGAATGGTCACCGGATCATTCGCCGAGTTGCTGGCAATCGGGTTGGAGGCATAACGCACGATAACCATTTCAGCTTTCGGGTCGATGTACGTGCGTTGGCCGTAAACACCGCGCGCCATAAAGGCACCGTCAGCGTTGTGCGTCACCCACCACATATCGCGATAGCTGCTGCCCTTGAGCAGGTCATAGCCAGCTTTGGAAAACGCAGTTTTATCACCACCGGCACGAATATCATCGACCACCGACTTTGGCACAATTTGCTGGCCCAGATACTGGCCGTCGTTGCGGATCATTTCACCAAACCGTGCCATATCACGCAGCCCGGTGTTCAGGCCGCCGCCCGCGAACGGAGTGCCGATGGAGTCGACGGTGAAATAAGCGTCCTGTTCAACGCCCATACGCTGCCAGATTTTTTCCGACATCAACTGCGCCACATTACGCCCGGTTACCTTGGCAATTACCCAACCCAGCACATCGGTGTTCACGGTTTTGTAAGCGAAGGCCTCGCCGTGCTCCCCTTGCGGTTCAACGGTCTGCAAATATTCCATATAGCTTTGCGGGCCGGTGTAATCCTTGGGCTTGGGTAGAGGGTTGCCCGCCTGTGCGTGCTTCCAGACCTCAGCATTGGGGTCTGCGTAGTCTTCGCTGTATTTGAGCCCGGTGGTCATGTCCAGCACCTGGCGCAAGGTGGCGCTGCCAAAGGCGGATTTGGCCAGTTCCGGTACATAATCGGCAATTTTCTTATTGGCATCCAGGGTGCCATCGGCCACCAGCATCGCCCCCATGGTGCCCACTACTGATTTGGTCATCGACATTGCGCCGTGCTGACCTTGGGGGTTCAACACACCAAAGTAGCGCTCATAAATTATTTTTCCGCGATGCAGCACCACAATGCCATCGGTGTAGTTCGCTGCCAGTGACTGCTCCCAGGTCATTGGCTGCTTGCTGCCCAGCGGCACGAAGGTCAATGCGTCGATATCCGTACGCAAGGCTTTCTCCAGCGGCACCGGCGCACCCAGGCCACGGGAAACGTTGGTGGTGGGCATCAATTGGCGAAAGTTGGACACGCTCCAGCGCATGGCCGGGAACTTGAAATAACTGCCATCGGCAAAACGTACGATGCGATCAGGCGGTGGTGGCGCACCTACCATCCAGCCCATGGTCGCCGGGTCGCTGGCGGCGGCATCGGGGTAGCTGGTTTTATCGGCGGCGCAGGCAATGGAGGCTGCCAGGCAAGACAGCAAAAAAACCGCGCTGGCGCGGGCGGGTTTGATAATTTTTTTAAACATTGAATATTCCTTTTCAGCCCAAGGCCACACACATCACCTTGCGGTATAAACAGTCGGAATGTATAGCGCACTGCGGGTTGTTCTGCGGAACGAGATTTAAATTTTTATTTTTTCAATCAACGCTTCCAGCTGATGGAAGTCGTTGTGGATATGTCTTTCACGGCTCCAGATCATATCCAGAGTAAAAGTCGGAAAACCTGTTGGCGGTTCGAGAACTTTTATTTTTGGAGAAATATTCAGGGTGGCTACTATTTTTTTTGGGATCACGATCAGGGCAGGCACTGACAATAAAATATTGACCCCGGCGTGATAGGAGTTGGCCCGGGTAAAAATATTTCTGCGGCGCGACTGTTTTTCCAACCAGCCATCCACCATGTTTTTTTCCGACAGCCACGGCGTTGGAAATATGTGCGGCGCGTCACAAAACTCATCAATATCCAAAGCGGATTTTGGCTGATGTTTTGCCACGCTGGACAAGCACACAAAAGAATCTTCATTCAGGCTGCGATAGCCCAGCAGCGGATGGCGCTGGTGATATCCCGGGCCGAAGCCAAAGCAAACGTCGATGTCTGAGGCCAATAGCTCATTGATCGGTAAATCCTTGCCAAGACGGCTCACACTCAACGACCCGTTACGCCCGCTTGATCGCACGTGCTGCAACAACGTGGGCAGCATCAGGATTTCGAAATATTCGGGAGCGGTAATGTTCCACTGCCGCAGCACGCTGCCCTGATCGGCCCCCTCTTTGGCGCACTGATTAATGCACTGCATGATGTTTTGCAGATAAGGCTTGATCGCCAGCACCCGAGCCGTGGGTTGCATGGCGCCATCACTGTTTTCGAACAGTTTGTCGTCGAAACAGTGTCTGAGTTTTTTCAGGCTGTAGCTGATGCTCGACTGACTTAGATTCAACATCTCGGCAACGCGCTTGGCACTGCGGTTTTCGATCAATAACAAGACAATCGAAATATCCTGCATATCCAATTGTTTTAGCGCATTGGTGTAAAGCATGTCAGCTCCTTGCTGAGGTTATCCACAGGCCAGAAACCACTCGACCCGCAGTGCGGGTCGAGTGGGTGCTGAATGTAGAGAATTAAAACTGTTGCTCCCCGTAATCACAAGACATCCACGTACATTTGATGGAACCGCTTGCGGCGAACCTCTGAGGCGGATCAAGGGGGCAAAACGATGATTTCCTCGAACGCCCCAGGCTGTTCGGCTTTACGCGCGTAATGTCTTAAAATAGCCGGTTGCCGAAAGAACCGTCATGGCCATAGCCATGAAGGGCTTTCATCCCTTGAAAATAAGTGTGGTGAAGATGAACAAGCCTTTCATTTCGCTGTGCCCTGAAATTACTCGGGCACATGCGTTGACGTTGATGGACTGGTTGGAGGATGAGCGCGTCACCTGCTATCTGAGCGATTCACGTCATGTCTCCCGCTCCATCGAGCAAGCCATCGATCGGACCCAATCGCCAATCCTGACCCATCTGTTCAACCAGGGCGGTCGATTCTTCATGGCTTATGACCGGCATGACGCCCCGGTGGGCTTTGTCCGCTTAATCAAGACTGGCTCAAATTGCGAGATAGTCCTGGTCATCGGAGACAGCGACAAATGGGGCCGAAACCTTGGCGCCCGCACGATCCGCGAAGGCATGAAACTGGCCTTCCTCGACATGCGGGCCAAGAAGCTCATCGCCAAGATCCACCCGGACAATGCGCGCTCGCTGAAAGCCTTTCTGCGCAGCGGCTTTGTGCTTGAGAGCGAAACGCCGACATTGAAGTCATTTTCCATGACGTTGGGCCGCTATCTTCAGTACTTGCGCGAAGGTACCGTTGGCGACGCCAACAGGATCTACATCACTGAAATCGACAAGGCCAGGCTCGAGAGTCTGATCGCGCTCGAGCAAGGCCCGACCGTTGTTGAACTCGAACATGAGCTTGAGCGAGCGATTGTGGTCACGCCGCAGCAGGTGGCGTGCAATGTCGTCACGATGAACTCCAGGGCGTTGCTGCAGCTGGACGACGAAGAGATCGAAGTGGCCTTGGTCTACCCTGAAGACGCGGACAGCAACGCAGGGAAGCATTCCGTGTATTCCGACATTGGCGCTGCCATTCTGGGCTATCAGGAGGGGGACGCCATCGACTGGCGAATTGCTGATCGGACCCGCCGGATTGAGATCAGGAAAGTGCTTTACCAGCCGGAGGCTGCAGGCGATTTCCACCTGTAATTGCTGCGCTTTTTGCTCAGTGGCAGGAGGCGGTAGGTCAGACCTGACCGGCTCCTGCGACAGTTTTAACTCTCTAAATCCACTATTGAATTTCGCAGTGGAATTTATTCCACGGTAACCGATTTGGCCAGGTTACGTGGCTGGTCAACGTCGGTGCCTTTGAGCACGGCAACGTAGTACGACAGCAATTGCAGCGGGATGGTGTAGAGGATCGGCGCCAGCACATCGTGGATATGCGGCATGTTGATCACGTGGGTGCCTTCACCATTGGTCATGCCGGCTTGCTCGTCGGCAAACACGATCAGCTCGCCACCGCGGGCACGCACTTCCTGCAGGTTGGATTTAAGTTTCTCCAACAGCTCGTTGTTCGGTGCCACAGTCACTACCGGCATATCGTTATCCACCAGCGCCAGAGGGCCGTGCTTCAACTCGCCCGCCGGGTACGCTTCAGCGTGGATATACGAAATTTCTTTGAGCTTGAGTGCGCCTTCCATTGCCACCGGGAACTGAGCCCCACGGCCCAGGAACAGGGTGTGGTGTTTGTCGGCGAACAATTCAGCGACTTTTTCGACAATCGAATCCATCGCCAGGGCTTCGCCCAGACGCGCTGGCAAACGACGCAATTCTTCAACCAGCTGAGCTTCAACGCCCGCTTCCAGCGTACCGCGAACCTGGCCCAGGGACAGGGTCAGCAGCAACAGGCCTACCAGTTGGGTGGTGAAAGCCTTGGTAGATGCCACGCCAATTTCACGACCAGCCTGGGTCAGCAGAGTCAGATCAGACTCACGCACCAACGAGCTGATACCTACGTTGCAAATCGCCAGGCTGCCAAGGAAGCCCAGTTCTTTGGCATTGCGCAGTGCAGCCAGGGTGTCAGCGGTTTCGCCCGATTGCGAGATCGAAACAAACAGGGTGTCCGGTTGCACAACAACTTTGCGATAACGGAACTCGCTCGCCACTTCAACCTGGCACGGGATACCCGCCAGGCTTTCCAGCCAGTAACGGGCAACCATACCGGCGTGGTAGCTGGTGCCGCAGGCAACAATCTGCACATTGCGTACTTTGGCGAACAATTCCTTGGCTTGCGGGCCAAAGGCTTGCACCAGTACATGGTCAGCGCCCAGGCGGTTTTCCAGAGTGCGCTGTACCACGGCTGGCTGCTCGTGGATTTCCTTGAGCATGTAGTGGCGATATTCACCTTTGTCGGCCGCTTCTGCGCCATCGCTGTATTGCACGGTTTCGCGCTGAACGCTTTGGCCATTTACATCCCAGATCTGCACGCTGTCACGGTGGATTTCAGCGATGTCACCTTCTTCCAGGTACATAAAACGGTCAGTGACCTGGCGCAGTGCCAATTGGTCGGAAGCCAGGAAGTTTTCACCCAGGCCCAGACCAATCACCAGCGGGCTGCCGCTACGTGCAGCAACCAGACGGTCCGGCTGTTTGGCGCTGATCACAGCCAGACCGTAGGCACCGTGCAGTTCTTTGACGGTGGCCTTGAGGGCCGAGGTCAGGTCGCTGTTGTCCTGCAGTTTGTGATTGAGCAGGTGGGCAATGACTTCGGTGTCGGTGTCCGACGTAAAGACATAACCCAGGCCTTTAAGCTGCTCACGCAGGGCTTCATGGTTCTCGATGATGCCGTTATGCACTACGGCCAGATCAGAGCCGGAGAAATGCGGGTGAGCGTTACGCTCGCACGGCGCGCCGTGGGTGGCCCAACGGGTGTGGGCAATACCCAGGCGACCGACCAGAGGTTCACCGGCCAGGGCTTGTTCCAGCTCGGCCACTTTACCGTTGCGGCGCATGCGCTCCAGGGTGCCGTTATTGGTGAAAACAGCTACGCCTGCGCTGTCGTAACCACGGTATTCAAGACGTTTCAGGCCTTCCAGCAGAATGGCCGTGATATTACGTTCAGCGACTGCGCCAACGATTCCACACATAAAGTTCTCCTAGCTTAGGGCCGCGCATAACAGTGTTATGCCCCGGGCCTGAATCTGTTCGCGTGCCTCTTGCGGCAGGCGATCATCGGTAATAAGGGTATGGACGCTGCTCCAGGGCAGTTCCAGGTTGGGTATCTTGCGACCAATCTTGTCCGACTCGACCATCACGATCACTTCACGCGCAACGTCAGCCATGACCCGGCTCAGACCCAACAACTCGTTAAAAGTTGTCGTGCCGCGCTGCAGGTCTATGCCGTCAGCACCGATGAATAGTTGATCGAAGTCGTAGGAGCGCAACACCTGTTCAGCAACCTGTCCCTGAAAGGACTCCGAATGCGGATCCCAGGTGCCCCCGGTCATCAGCAACACAGGCTCGTGTTCAAGCTCGCTGAGTGCGTTGGCGACGTGCAGGGAGTTGGTCATCACTACCAGGCCGGGCTGCAGGCCCAGTTGTGGAATCATCGAGGCGGTAGTGCTGCCGCTGTCGATGATAATGCGCGCATGCTCTTTGATCAGGGCAACCGCCGCTCGGGCAATGGCTTGCTTATAGAGAGAAACTGGCTGGGGGACATCACTGACCAGTTCTTGCGGCATGGTGATCGCGCCGCCATAACGGCGCAATAAAAGCCCGTTACTTTCGAGTGCAGCCAGATCCTTGCGAATCGTAACCTCGGAGGTTTCGAAGCGCTTGGCCAGTTCATCCACACTGACTTCGCCTTGCTCGGCAAGCAGGGCCAGAATGTTGTGTCTGCGTTGTGGCGTATTGCGTTTAGACATAACGGGCTTAAGTTTCGTTTCGAAAGATAACGAAAGCAATGAAACCTTATCTCGAAATCTTCGTCAAGAAAATATTGCTGGTTATTTTCTGTGGGTAACTCGTTTCAGCCCTGTATTTATTGGCTAAATAAGCAATTTATCATGGCCAAAAATAAAGCCTTATCCACAGATAGTCGATAAGGCTTTAGGTAACTTATTGATTTAAAACAGTTATAGGATGACTTGTTAATAACCACAGATCACGGGATGCTATCTGTGGATAACTTCAAATCAAGACTTTGGCTGCTTTACCGGACGCTTCCATCCATCAATATTGCGCTGGCGCGCACGACCAACGGCCAGTTGCTGCGGGGCAACATCCTGGCTGATGGTTGAACCGGCTGCGGTGGTTGCACCATTGGAGATATCCACAGGTGCGACCAGCGAGTTGTTGGAACCGATAAACACATCAGCCCCCATCACGGTCTTCCACTTGTTGGCGCCATCGTAGTTACAGGTGATGGTGCCCGCGCCAATGTTGGTGCGTGGCCCAACTTCGGCATCCCCCAGGTAAGTCAGATGGCCGCACTTGGCATCTTCACCCAGATGGGCGTTTTTCAATTCGACAAAGTTACCCACATGCGCGCGGGCATCCAGCACGCTGCCCGGACGCAAACGGGCAAATGGACCAGCATCGCTGTTCTCGCCCATTACGGCACCGTCGAGATGGCTGTTGGCCTTGACCACCACACCTTTGCGCAAGGTGCTGTCCTTGATCACGCAGTTAGGGCCAATGATTACGTCATCTTCAATGACCACACGGCCTTCAAGTATCACGTTGATATCAATCAGCACATCACGGCCAACGGTCACTTCACCGCGTACATCGAAACGGGCCGGGTCACGCAAGGTCACACCCAATGCCATCAGGCGGCGCCCTTCACGCAACTGGTAATGACGCTCCAGCTCGCTGAGCTGCTTGCGGTCATTAGCGCCCTGCACTTCCATCGGGTCCAGTGCATGCTCAGTGGCCACCACCAGCCCATCGTTCACCGCCATTGCGATCACATCGGTCAGGTAATACTCGCCCTGTGCATTGTTGTTGGACAGACGGCTCATCCAGTCAGCCAGACGCTGGGTCGGCAATGCCAGAATCCCGGTGTTGCCTTCGGTGATGGCACGTTCAGCTTCGGTCGCGTCCTTGTGCTCAACGATGGCGCTGACCTTGCCGCTGGCGTCGCGCACGATACGGCCATAGCCGGTCGGGTCTGCCAGGTTAACGGTCAGCAGGCCCAGTTGCTCGGAGCCAACTTGCTTGAGCAGACGCTGCAAGGTCTCAACTTCGATCAGCGGCACATCGCCGTACAGGATCAACACATTCTGCGCAGTCAGAAACGGCAGTGCCTGAGCCACGGCATGGCCGGTGCCCAGTTGCTTGTCTTGCAACACAAAGTTCAGATCATCAGCGGCCAGACGTTCACGGACCAATTCGGCACCGTGGCCGATAACGACATGGATACCGGTCGGCTTGAGCTGACGGGCGCTGTGGATAACATGCCCGAGCATGGAATTGCCTGCCACGGGGTGCAGAACCTTGGGCAGGGCAGAACGCATGCGGGTGCCCTGACCTGCTGCGAGAATAACGATATCGAGAGACATGACTGGCTACCAATCCTGGGTGGTCAGCGGGTGCGACCAAAAAGTATTTCGCGGAAAAAGAAAAAGGGTAGCCGAGGCTACCCTTTTTAATCAATCACACAATAAGACAGGAGGCTTAGCCGCCGAACTTTTTGCGGATTTGCTGGACGGTGCGCAGCTGAGCTGCGGCCTCGGCCAGACGTGCAGCAGCAGATCCGTAATCGAAGTCTGCGCCTTTTTCGTTCAGTGCCTTCTCGGCAGCCTTGACGGCTTCCTGAGCGGAGGCTTCATCCAGGTCGGCAGCACGTTGCACGGTGTCGGCAAGAACCTTGACCATGTTCGGCTGAACCTCGAGGTAACCACCGGAGATGTAAAACACCTCGGCTTCACCGCCCAGCTTGATCAGGCGGATCGGGCCCGGCTTGAGTTCAGTGATCAGCGGAGCATGACCCAGAGCGATACCAAGATCACCCAGGCTGCCGTGCGCAATCACCATCTCGACCTGACCGGAAAAGATTTCTCCTTCCGCACTGACGATATCGCAATGGACTGTCATCATATTAGCCATCTGATTGCCTCAACCTGATTAGCGCCCGTTGCCGGGCGCTGGAATTACAGTTTCTTGGCTTTCTCGATCGCTTCTTCGATGCCGCCGACCATGTAGAACGCTTGTTCTGGCAGGTGGTCGTAGTCACCGTTGAGGATGCCTTTGAAGCCAGCAATGGTGTCTTTCAGGGAAACGTATTTACCCGAAGCGCCAGTGAAGACTTCAGCCACGAAGAACGGCTGAGACAAGAAACGCTGGATCTTACGAGCGCGGGATACCAACTGCTTGTCGGTTTCCGACAGCTCGTCCATACCCAGGATCGCAATGATGTCCTTCAGTTCTTTGTAACGCTGCAACACGTACTGAACGCCGCGAGCGGTGTCGTAGTGTTCCTGGCCGATTACGTTCGGGTCCAGCTGGCGCGAAGTCGAGTCCAGTGGATCGACCGCTGGGTAGATACCCAGGGAGGCGATGTCACGGGACAGTACAACGGTAGCGTCCAAGTGGGCGAACGTGGTCGCAGGCGACGGGTCAGTCAAGTCATCCGCAGGTACGTATACCGCTTGGATCGAAGTGATCGAACCGTTCTTGGTCGAAGTGATGCGCTCTTGCAGAGTACCCATCTCTTCAGCCAGAGTCGGCTGGTAACCTACTGCCGAAGGCATACGGCCCAGCAGTGCGGATACTTCAGTACCGGCCAAGGTGTAACGGTAGATGTTGTCAACGAACAACAGTACGTCGTTACCTTCGTCACGGAACTTCTCGGCCATGGTCAGGCCGGTCAGTGCTACGCGCAGACGGTTACCCGGCGGCTCGTTCATCTGACCGTAAACCAGTGCCACTTTGTCCAGTACGCTGGAATCCTTCATCTCGTGGTAGAAGTCGTTACCCTCACGGGTACGCTCGCCCACACCAGCAAACACAGAGTAACCGCTGTGTTCCATGGCGATGTTACGGATCAGTTCCATCATGTTTACGGTTTTGCCTACACCGGCACCACCGAACAGACCAACCTTACCGCCTTTTGCAAACGGGCAGATCAGGTCGATAACCTTGATGCCTGTTTCCAGCAGGTCGTTGCCGCCAGCTTGCTCAGCGAAGGACGGTGCAGGACGGTGAATGCCCCAGCGCTCTTCGGTGTCAATCGGGCCAGCTTCGTCGATCGGGTTGCCCAGAACGTCCATGATCCGGCCCAGAGTCGCTTTACCGACTGGAACGGAGATGGCTGCGCCAGTGTCGGTGACTTCCAGACCGCGCTTCAAGCCCTCGGTGGAACCCATCGCAATGGTACGAACCACGCCGTCGCCCAGCTGCTGCTGAACTTCCAGAGTGGTCCCGGCCGCGCTTTGTACTTTCAGCGCGTTGTAGATGCTCGGTACGTTTTCGCGTGGAAATTCCACGTCGATCACGGCGCCGATGATTTGAACGATACGTCCGCTACTCATAGCTGGATCCTCTGAATATTTGAACCGTTAAACCGCGGCAGCGCCGCCGACGATTTCCGAGATCTCTTGGGTGATCGCAGCCTGACGCGCCTTGTTGTAGATCAGCTGCAAATCGCTGATCAAATCACCGGCGTTATCAGTGGCGTTCTTCATTGCGATCATCCGCGCAGCTTGTTCAGCTGCACTGTTCTCGACCACCGCCTGGTACACCTGCGACTCCACGTAGCGCACCATCAAGCCGTCTAGCAGCTCTTTGGCATCCGGTTCGTAGAGATAGTCCCAGTGGTGCTTGAGTTTTTGATCCGGGGTCGCCACCAGTGGAATCAATTGTTCCACAGTAGGCTGTTGCGTCATGGTGTTGATGAACTTGTTGGATACCACGGACAGGCGGTCAATACGGCCTTCCAGGTAAGCATCCAGCATCACCTTAACGCTGCCGATCAAATCATTGATCGACGGTTCTTCACCCAGATGGCTGATAGCAGCGACGACGTTACCGCCGAAGTTACGGAAAAATGCCGCACCTTTGCTGCCGACCACGCACAGATCAATCTCGACGCCGTTTTCACGGTTTACCGCCATGTCCTTGACCAAAGCCTTGAACAGGTTGGTATTCAAACCACCGCACAAACCACGGTCACTGCTCACAACCACATAACCCACACGCTTAACTTCGCGGTCGATCATGAACGGGTGGCGGTATTCCGGGTTGGCGTTGGCCAAATGCCCAATAACCTGGCGGATACGCTCCGCATAAGGACGGCTAGCAGCCATGCGCATTTGTGCCTTGCGCATTTTGCTGACCGCCACTTTTTCCATGGCGCTGGTAATCTTTTGCGTGCTTTTGATGCTCGCAATCTTACTGCGAATCTCTTTTGCGCCTGCCATGTAACACCTATCAGGTTAGCAAGCGGGAGCCTTGCGGCTCCCGCTGCGGCTTACCAGGTTTGGGTGGCCTTGAACTTCTCGATACCGGCTTTGATGCCAGCGTCGATTTCGTCATTGAAGTCACCTTTAACGTTGATCTTCGCCATAAGCTCGGCGTGATCGCGGTTGAAGTAAGCAATCAGCGCTTGTTCAAAGCTACCGACCTTGGTGATTTCGACGTCAGTCAGGAACCCACGCTCAGCGGCATACAGCGACAGCGCCATGTCAGCGATCGACATTGGTGCGTATTGCTTCTGCTTCATCAGCTCGGTAACGCGCTGACCATGCTCAAGTTGCTTACGGGTCGCTTCGTCCAGGTCAGAAGCGAACTGGGCAAATGCTGCCAGTTCACGGTACTGAGCCAGAGCGGTACGGATACCACCGGACAGCTTCTTGATGATCTTGGTCTGAGCGGCACCACCCACACGGGATACCGAAACACCGGCGTTCACTGCAGGACGGATCCCGGAGTTGAACATGGCCGATTCCAGGAAGATCTGACCGTCAGTGATGGAAATCACGTTGGTCGGAACGAACGCGGAAACGTCGCCAGCCTGGGTTTCGATGATCGGCAGTGCGGTCAGGGAACCGGTTTTGCCGGTCACTGCGCCGTTGGTGAACTTCTCTACGTACTCTTCCGAAACGCGGGATGCGCGCTCCAGCAGACGGGAGTGGAGATAGAACACGTCGCCTGGGTAAGCTTCACGGCCTGGTGGACGGCGCAGCAGCAGGGAAATCTGGCGGTAAGCCACTGCTTGCTTGGACAGATCGTCATAAACGATCAGCGCGTCTTCACCGCGGTCGCGGAAGTATTCGCCCATGGTGCAACCGGAGTACGGTGCCAGGAACTGCAGCGCTGCGGATTCGGAAGCACTGGCAGCAACGACGATGGTGTTAGCCAACGCGCCGTTTTCTTCCAGCTTGCGAACCACGTTGGCGATAGTCGATTGCTTCTGACCGATCGCTACGTATACACAGAAAATGCCGCTGTTCTTCTGGTTGATGATCGCGTCGATCGCCAGAGCGGTTTTACCGATCTGACGGTCACCGATGATCAGCTCACGCTGGCCACGACCGACAGGGATCATGGCATCGACAGCCTTGTAGCCAGTCTGTACAGGCTGGTCTACCGACTTACGCCAGATCACGCCTGGAGCAACTTTCTCGACTGCATCAGTCTCGGTGTTGCCCAGTGGACCTTTGCCATCAACTGGGTTACCCAGTGCGTCGACAACGCGACCCAGCAGTTCCTTACCAACCGGAACTTCCAGGATGCGGCCAGTGCACTTGGCGCTCATGCCTTCAGCCAGAGTCGTGTATGCGCCCAATACTACGGCACCTACAGAGTCTTGCTCCAGGTTGAGAGCCATACCGAAGACGCTGCCCGGAAACTCGATCATCTCGCCGTACATTACGTCGGCCAGACCGTGAATCCGCACAATGCCGTCAGATACGCTGACGACAGTGCCTTCGTTACGGGCTTGGGAGGTCACATCGAGTTTTTCGATGCGGCCCTTGATAATTTCACTTATTTCGGAAGGATTGAGTTGCTGCATTGCTCTGCTGCCCCTTCAAACTCAAGATTTCAATGCTTCGGCAAGGCTTGCGAGTTTTCCGCGAACCGAGCCATCGATAACCAGGTCGCCGGCGCGGATGATGACACCACCTATAAGGCTGGCATCCTCCGCAACTTGCAGGCGCACTTCCCGGTTGAGTCGTGCACTGAGAACCTTGGCGAGTTTGTCTTGCTGTTCTTGGTTCAATGTAAAAGCACTGGTCACTTCTACGTCTACCGACTTCTCTTGTTCAGCCTTGTACAGGTCAAACAGAGCGGCGATCTCCGGCAATAGCGGGAGACGGTCGTTTTCGGCAACGACGTGGATGAAGTTCTGTGCTTCTACAGTGAACTTGTCGCCGCACACATCAATAAATGTGGCGGCCTTTTCTGCGCTCGTCAGTCGCGGGGCCTTGAGCACGCGCTGCATAGTGTCGTCTTGCGACACTGCTGCAGCCAGGCCGAGCATGGCTGACCAAGAGGCCAGTTGCTGGTGGGCCTGGGCGTGCTCGAAGGCTGCCTTAGCGTAAGGTCGGGCCAACGTGGTCAATTCTGCCATGATCGCCCTCGCTTAAATTTCAGCAGCCAGTTTAGTAACCAGCTCCGCGTGCGCGTTTTGATCGATTGTGGCACCCAGGATCTTCTCTGCGCCTTCAACAGCCAAGCTACCCAATTGGGCACGCAGGGCGTCTTTAACGCTGTTCAGTTCCTGTTCGATCTCGGCCTGAGCCTGAGCCTTCACACGGTCAGCTTCAACGCGAGCCTGTTCACGGGCTTCGTCTACGATCTGAGTACCGCGTTTCTTGGCTTGCTCAATGATTTCAGCTGCTTGAGCCTTAGCTTCGCGCAGTTGTTGACCCGCTTTATCTTGGGCCAACTCCAGGTCGCGAGCTGCTCGGTTAGCAGCGTCCAGTCCAGCCGCAATCTTCTTCTGACGTTCTTGCAATGCCGCGATGACCGGAGGCCACACGAACTTCATGCAAAACAGTACAAAAATGAAGAACGCAACGGACTGGCCAATCAGGGTTGCATTAATGTTCACGCCAACACCTCGCTCGTTCGTTGTCCATCACTCTAATCAACTCGAAAATTCGAGTGATTAGCCAGCGAGTTGACCAACGAAGGGGTTCGCGAAGGTGAAGAACAGTGCGATACCAACACCGATCATGGTTACGGCGTCGAGCAGACCGGCAACGATGAACATTTTAACTTGCAGCATTGGGACCATTTCTGGTTGACGCGCTGCGCCTTCCAGGAACTTGCCACCCAACAGGCCGAAACCAATTGCGGTACCCAGTGCGCCCAGGCCGATCAACAGTGCAACAGCGATAGCGGTTAGACCAACTACAGTTTCCATCTTTCCTCCCGACTTTTACGTCGTATGGTTTAGGTTTTTAGATTAAAGCGGTAAAACAAAATCATTTTGCGACGCCCTCTCACCCGAAGGTGAGAGGAGCACCAGACTCGCCGAAGCGGATCTTAGTGGTTATCTTCGTGTGCCATCGACAGGTAGACGATGGTCAACATCATGAAGATGAACGCTTGCAAGGTGATGATCAGGATGTGGAATACAGCCCACGCCCATTGCAGCACCACGCCCAGACCGCTAAGCCAAAGCAGGCCGCTGCCGAACATTACGGCGATCAGGATAAACACCAGTTCGCCAGCGTACATGTTGCCGAACAGACGCAGAGCCAACGAAATAGGCTTGGCAATCAACGTCACGAATTCGAGCAGGAAGTTCACCGGAATCAGCAGCGCCTGAACAAAGATGTTCTTGCTGCCGAACGGGTGCAGGGTCAGTTCGCCGATAAAACCGCCGATACCCTTGATCTTGATGCTGTAGAAGATGATCAACGCGAATACCGACAGGGCCATGCCCATGGTCGCGTTTGGATCAGTCGTCGGTACGGCACGGAACGGGAAGTGCTCATCGCCGGTGATCAGGATCGCCAGCTGAGGAATCCAGTCAACCGGGATCAGGTCGATGGCGTTCATCAGGAACACCCACACGAAAATGGTCAGCGCCAGCGGTGCGATAACTGCACTGCGACCGTGGAAACTGTCTTTTACGCTGCCATCAACGAATTCCACCAGTACTTCGACGAAGTTCTGCAGTGCGCCTGGTTGCCCGGAAGTTGCCTTCTTGGCCGCCATGCGGAATACGAGGATGAAGATCAGACCAACAAACAGCGACCAGCCGAGGGTATCGACGTGGAACGCCCAAAAACCCATTGCTTTAGCTTCTGCAACGGTGTGGGCAAAGCCCCAGCCGCCATCAGGTAGCTGCCCAAAGGTCAGGTTCTGTAAGTGGTGCTGGATATAGCCCGAAGCGGTTGTTTCTGCCATGGTTGCCTCAAACGCCCTAAGGTCTCGAAAGTGTTGTTCTCATTAGCAGGGGAGCGAACCAGCTGACCAGTTGGGTCAACACGAAGACGCCGAATACTGCTAACGGCGCCAATGGCTTCACACCTGCAAACGTCAGCGCGAACAGCACTGCCGTCAAAATTAACTTGCCTGCCTCGCCGGCGTAAAACGACCGGACGATGGCTTGCGCTGCTCGGGCGCCGGAAAACCGAAAAGCCCTGTGAGCAAAATACACATTGGGTAGCAAAGCTATCAGGCCTCCGCAGAGTCCTGAATATCCGGCGACGACTCCATGCCATTGCCAGAGCCCCAGAGCAGCCAGCAATAAAACGACAAATTGAGCCAGCAAAACCGGAAAAACCGCCAAGCGATGGAACGGCAAGCGGTTTGGCGTGCGGGTTTCCATCACAACTGCTCCTCAAAGGTCGGCTACCAAAAACAGAAAACTTGGCATAATTTGTGCCGACAAAATGCGCGCAGAGTATAGGGGCGCTTAAGCCCCTATTCAACTGTCAGGTAGTGATTTCCGACTGCGCGCTACATGGGGAATTGTTTCAGCGGATGTGAGCAAGCACTCCTTGCAGCTCATCCAGAGAATTGTAACCAATCACTAACTGGCCTTTTCCCTTCTTTCCGTGGCGGATCTGCACCGCAGAGCCTAGGCGCTCAGCCAGGCGCTGTTCGAGCCTGGCAATGTCCGGATCGGTTTTAACCGGTTCAGCGGGCTCCTGTTTGCCGCTCAGCCACTGGCGAACCAGGGCTTCGGTCTGACGTACGGTCAGGCCGCGTGCGACAACGTGTCGCGCCCCTTCAACCTGCTGGGTTTCAGGCAAACCGAGCAATGCCCGCGCATGACCCATTTCCAGGTCACCATGGGACAGCATGGTCTTGATCACTTCCGGCAAGGAAATCAATCGCAACAAGTTAGCCACAGACACTCGGGACTTACCCACAGCGTCGGCCACTTGTTGCTGAGTCAGCTGGAACTCTTGCTGCAAGCGCTGCAAGGCGACGGCTTCCTCGATCGGATTGAGGTCTTCACGCTGGATGTTTTCGATCAGCGCCATCGCAATGGCGGTTTCATCCGGCACGTCTTTGACCATCGCCGGGATGGTGTCCTTGCCTGCCTGTTGGCTGGCGCGCCAGCGGCGCTCACCGGCAATGATCTCAAAACGATTGCCTTCAATCGGGCGAACCACGATCGGCTGCATCACGCCCTGAGAGCGGATCGAGCTGGCGAGCTCTTCGAGCGCCTGCGGATCCATGTCACGACGAGGCTGGTACTTGCCGCGCTGGATCAGGTCCAGGGGCAAGTGTTGCAGTTCGCTTTGATCAACCTTGACCGCTTGCTCTTCCAGCGAGCTGACCGTAGGACCACTCAGGAGTGCATCCAGTCCGCGTCCGAGACCTCGTTTCTTGACGGCCATGGGATTTCCTTAAGTTGGCTGAGGCGTGCGGGTGGAACGACGTTGACGGCGAACCAGCTCGCCCGCCAGGGCGAGGTAAGCAATCGCGCCACGGGAATTTTTGTCGTAGGCCAATGCAGGCATGCCGTAGCTCGGCGCTTCGGCCAGACGAATATTGCGCGGGATCACCGTGTCGTAGAGCTGCTCGCCGAAGTGTTCCTTGAGCTGCGCCGAAACGTCGTTCATCAGGCTCAGGCGCGGGTCATACATGGTCCGCAGCAGGCCTTCGATCTTCAGGTTCGGGTTCAGCAGTTCGGCGATGCGCTTGATGTTATCCACAAGGTCGCTGAGACCTTCGAGTGCGAAGTACTCACACTGCATGGGGATAATTACGCCATCGGCAGCCACCAGCGCGTTCAGGGTCAGCATCGACAGTGACGGCGGGCAATCGATCAGGATGTAGTCGTAGCTCTCGCGAACCGGCGCCAAAGCCGTACGCAGACGACTTTCCTTCATCTGCATTTCCAGCAGCACGACTTCGGCCGCAGTCAAATCGCGGTTGGCAGGCAGCAACTGGTAACCACCGTGTTCGGAGACGTGCATGGCCTGGGCCAGGTCGCATTCGCCGATCAACAGGTCGTAGACCGAATTCTCCAGAGCGTGTTTATCCACACCGCTACCCATGGTGGCGTTGCCCTGTGGATCGAGGTCGATCAGCAGCACGCGGCGCTTGGTAGCGACCAGCGATGCTGCGAGGTTGATACAGGTGGTGGTTTTACCCACACCACCCTTTTGGTTCGCTATTGCGAATACCTTAGCCATTCTTGCTTGCGTTCCCAATCATGCCGTGCGGCGCAGTATCAGCAGATGGCGTTGGCCTTGGCAACCCGGAACGGTCAAGGCGTGTTCGCTATCTAGACGAAAATCAGACGGCAATGCTACCAGCTCATCGGCCGGATGAACGCCCTTCATTGCCAACCAGCGCGTTTCGCTGTTGCCCAGGTGACGCGTCCAGTTGCTGAAGTTTTCCATGCTGCTGAAAGCCCTGGAAACAATTCCGTTGAATGGCAGCTCAGGCTGGAACTCTTCAACGCGGCTGTGGATAACTTGCAGGTTGTCCAGCTTCAGCTCGAGTTTGACCTGGGTCAGAAAACGGGTTTTCTTGCCGTTGCTGTCCAGGCAGGTCACTTGCGACTCGGGAAACAGGATCGCCAGGGGAATGCCTGGCATACCGCCACCACTGCCTACATCCAGCCAGCGGCCGTTTTCGATGAAGGGCATCACGCTGAGGCTGTCGAGCAAATGGCGTGAGACCATTTCGTCCGGGTTACGCACAGCCGTGAGGTTGTAGGCCTTGTTCCATTTGATCAACAGGGCCAGATAACCCAGCAATTGCTGATGCTGGCTTTCGGTCAGTGCAACGCCCAACTGGCGAGCACCTGTGGATAACTCTTCGGCGTGTTGTGCGGTAACCAGCGAACTCAAGCGTTTTGCTCCAACGTGCGGCCAGCGCCGCGCTTTTTCAGGTGAATCATCAACAGGGAAATCGCCGCCGGCGTCACGCCGGGAATCCGCGATGCCTGGCCCAATGTCTCAGGGCGGGTGGCGCCGAGCTTGCTCTGGATCTCTTTCGACAGACCGGAGATGGTCGTGTAATCGATATCCACAGGCAGTTTGGTATTTTCACTGGCGCGCAGACGGGCAATTTCGTCCTGTTGACGATCGATATAACCGGCGTACTTGGTCTTGATCTCAACCTGTTCGGCCACCAACGGATCTTCAGCGCCCTGCCCGGTGACTTCAACCAGGCCGGCGTAGTCGATTTCAGGGCGGGTCAACAGGTTGAGCAAGTTGTATTCGTGGGTCAGCGGCGTACCGAACTTGGCTGCAATGGCATCACCCTGTTCGGTACCCGGGCGCACCCAGGTACTTTTGAGTCGTTGTTCTTCCTGGGCGATGCTTTCGCGCTTGGTGCAAAAAGCCGCCCAACGGGCATCGTCGACCAGACCCAATTCGCGGCCTTTTTCGGTCAAACGCATGTCAGCGTTGTCTTCGCGCAGGATCAGACGGTATTCGGCACGGGAGGTGAACATCCGGTACGGTTCTTGAGTACCCAGGGTAATCAGGTCATCGACCAATACCCCGATGTACGCCTCATCGCGACGCGGGCACCAGCTTTCCTTGCCCTGTGCGAGCAATGCAGCGTTGGCGCCAGCCAGCAAACCTTGGGCGCCGGCTTCTTCGTAACCGGTTGTGCCGTTGATTTGCCCTGCAAAGAACAACCCGCCAATCACTTTGGTTTCGAGGCTGTACTTCAGGTCTCGCGGATCGAAGTAGTCGTACTCGATGGCGTAGCCCGGACGCACGATATGGGCGTTTTCCATGCCGCGAATCGATTGCACGATCTGGATTTGCACGTCGAACGGCAAGGATGTGGAAATCCCGTTCGGGTACAACTCGTGTGTGGTCAAACCTTCCGGCTCGATAAAGACCTGATGGCTTTCCTTGTCGGCAAAGCGATGGATCTTGTCTTCGATCGACGGGCAATAACGTGGGCCAATTCCTTCGATCACGCCTGAATACATCGGCGAGCGATCAAGGTTGGAGGCAATGATTTCGTGGGTGCGAGCGTTGGTATGGGTAATCCAGCAGCTGACCTGGGCCGGGTGCTGTTGCTTGTTGCCCATAAACGACATCACTGGAATCGGGGTATCGCCCGGTTGTTCGGTCATCACCGAGAAATCCACAGAACGACCATCGATACGCGGTGGTGTACCGGTTTTCAGGCGGCCCACTCGCAGCGGCAATTCACGCAGACGGTGTGCCAGGGCGATCGAAGGAGGATCACCGGCCCGGCCGCCCGAGTAATTCTGCATCCCGATGTGGATAAGTCCACCGAGGAAGGTACCTGTGGTCAAAACCACGGCATCCGCCATGAAACGCAGGCCCATTTGGGTCACTACGCCGCGTACTTGATCCTGTTCAACGATCAGGTCATCAGCAGCCTGTTGAAATATCCACAGGTTGGGCTGGTTTTCCAGAATTTCGCGTACTGCCGCCTTGTACAGGATGCGGTCGGCCTGTGCGCGGGTTGCCCGTACTGCCGGGCCTTTACGCCCGTTGAGTACACGGAACTGGATACCGCCTTTATCGGTGGCAATCGCCATCGCGCCGCCGAGGGCGTCGATTTCTTTAACCAGATGGCTTTTACCAATCCCGCCGATTGCAGGATTGCAGCTCATTTGCCCGAGGGTTTCCACGTTGTGGGTCAACAGCAGGGTTTTTACGCCCATACGTGCTGAAGCAAGTGCAGCCTCGGTTCCGGCGTGACCGCCGCCGATGACGATCACTGCAAAACGGGAAGGGAAATTCACCACGCACCTCGTGCCTGTTACTAGGGGTTTTTTAGATAGACCGCGAAGTATAGGGACTTCGCCCTTCTTAAAGAACCCTTTGCACAAAATTTAACCAGCTGTGGATAAGGGCAAGATAGATAAATAAATAGAGAAGAAATTTATAAAGCTTTGTTTTTATGTTTATTTCTATTGAGCCACCTTTCTGTGGATAGATTGCTACAGGCTATATTCTACGTACTGTACAGAGATTCAAAAGTCTGTGGTTATGCACCGATGAGGGGTTGGGATAAGTGCTTTAAGCCTGTGGGTAAAACAGGTACTTATCCACAGGGGTGGTTATCTTCAGTTTTCAGACCTACTTACCCACTGACCTGAAGGCCAGTTATGCACAGGGCTTATTCCAGTGTTTATGTGCTTTTTGGCTAATAATCAGGCAGCCGAAAACCGCTTGGAGGAGCAATCCAGCAAGCGTTCGGACGATCGGTCAGTGGTTTTGGTGATAGACGGTAGCAACCCGCCCCACTAAACGGCAGTTTGTAGCCAGCCTGTGGGCGATGCCTTTAGCCTGTGGGTAATTCCGATCGAGGCCAGAAACTCTTCATCGTGGGAAGTGACTACCAGAGTGCCCGGGTACTGGTTGAGCATGGTATCCAGTGCTTGAACGGAAGGTAGATCCAGGTGATTGGCCGGCTCATCGAGCAGCAACAACTGTGCTGGGGATTGGGCATAAAACACGCAGGCCATCGCAGCCTTCAAGCGTTCCCCCCCACTGAGCCGATGGCATGGCAGGTTGACCCGGTCGGCGTTGAGGCCCAATTGCGCCAGGCGAGTGCGTAATTCGCCTTCACTCAGTGACCGGTTAAGTGACTGCAACTGCTCAAGAACTGATCGATCAGGTGCCAAACCCCCCAGGTGCTGGTCGAGGTAAGCGCTGGTTACCAGGGTCTTGGCCAGACCGGACATAACCGCAAGTTGCCCGGCTAGTACCTTGAGCAAGGTCGATTTGCCGCAACCGTTAGGGCCGGTCAAGGCAATGCGCTGACCTCGTGTGATGGTGAGATTGATCAGGCGCAGTTGCTCTGCGCCTTGAGGCAGGCGAGCATCTATCAGTTCGGCGATTTGAACCGGTGCGTTCACACAGGCCTGAGGTGGATAGACAACAATGGCCTGCTGCTCTTCTACCTGACTCGCAGCCTGACGGACTTGAATAGATAATTGCTCACGGGCCGCATCCTGTTGTACCCGCAGCTTGCCGCTGCTGGCCTGGCTGCGTTGCTTTTGCCGGTCCAGCAGAATTTTCGCCTGATTGGTGTCAGCGGCCTGTTTGTGCCCACGGGCTTGTCTGCGTTCAAGGCTTTCCCTTTGCTCGCGCAGCGCATGTTCCTGGCGTTTGCGCTCTAGCCTGGCTGATGCCAGCTGCTGTTGCGCGGTTTGCAGTTGCTCGGCTTTTGCCTGTGCATAAAACGAGTAGCTGCCGCCGTAACTGGTGAGGCAGAGGGATGACAGTTCAACGATGCGCTCCATGTGTTCCAGCAAGCAGCGATCATGGCTGATAACCAGCAATCCCCTTGGCCACTGCTGCAACTGTGCATGAAGGGCAAGCCGATGCTGGTGATCCAGATGATTGGTGGGCTCATCCAGTATCAACAGGTCGGCTTGCGACAAAAAGGCGCCCATCAAGGCAACGCGCATGGCTTCGCCACCGCTGAGTGCTGATGCAGGAGTCGAGAGGGTCAGGTGGGCGAGCTTGTTGCGGCTTAGCTGATCGAGCAATTGCTGACGAATATTCCAGCGCTCGCCTACACAATCAAAGTCCGCTTGCGCGCTGCTGCCCTGCTCTATTCGCTCAAGGGCGCTAATGACGGGCTGCACACCGGCAAGGTCGGCAAGGGTGTGATTGGGGTCCTGGCTGACTTGCTGCGTCAGGAAATACACAGTGCCATTACGGGTGCAGCGGCCGTTCGAGGGCAAGATATCCCCAGCCATGATGCGCGCCAATAGGCTTTTGCCCACACCATTGCGCCCTACCAGGCCGGTGCGGCGCTGGTCGAGATGCAGATCAAGATCTGAAAACAGAGAACTGCCATCGGGCAGATGATAAGAAACGCCTTGCAGCGTTACACAGGTAACGTGAGTCATACGCACTCCAGAGATGCACAGATCTACCCCCTGTTGCAGGGGAATCGAGAACTGGCCGCAAGCATCGCGGCGGCATCAATGGCGCATTGGACTAATACCTCGGTGGGAATGTGGATAACTGTAGTCGCTACCGAGGAACGAAGGCTGCGATGGCGCTACGTCACCTTCGCAGCCTTCGTTCCTCGTCAGCGACTACAAGAGTACGCCGTCATTTACCGATACAGAAGCTGGAGAAAATTCGCCCCAGCAAATCATCGGAGCTGAATGCCCCGGTAATCTCGCCCAGCGAATGCTGCGCCTGACGCAGATCCTCGGCCAGCAACTCCCCGGCGCCTGCCAGGGTCAGTTGTGCCCTGCCATGTTCAAGTGCCTTGCTGGCGTGCTGCAACGCCTCCAGATGGCGACGGCGTGCGCTGAAGCTGCTTTCAGAGGTCTGTTCATAACCCATGCAAGCCTTGAGGTGTTCTCGCAGCAAGTCCAGGCCTTCGGTTGATCGGGCGCTCAAGCTGATCGTCACATGGCCATCTTCGCTCACTTCCAGGGCGATGTTCTCGCCGCTGAGGTCTGCCTTGTTGCGGATCAGGGTCACTTTCGCCGGATCCGGGCGCTGCTCCAGAAACTCCGGCCACAGGGCGAACGGGTCATCCGCTTCCGGAGCGGTGGCATCTACCACCAACAACACCCGGTCAGCTTCGCCAATGGCCTTGAGTGCCCGCTGCACACCAATTTTTTCCACATGATCGTCGGTATCGCGCAAACCAGCGGTGTCGACCACATGCAACGGCATGCCATCGATGTGGATATGTTCGCGCAGCACGTCACGGGTAGTACCGGCAATCTCGGTCACAATCGCCGCTTCACGCCCGGCCAGGGCGTTGAGCAAACTCGACTTACCGGCATTGGGCCGGCCTGCAATGACCACGGTCATGCCGTCGCGCAGCAAGGCACCTTGCCCTGCTTCGCGCTGAACGGTGGATAACTCTTCGCGAACCTTGTCGAGCATGCCAAGCACATGGCCATCGGCCAAAAAGTCGATTTCCTCTTCCGGGAAGTCAATCGCCGCCTCGACATAGATGCGCAAACCGATCAGTTGCTCGGTCAAGTTATGCACACGCTGTGAGAAAGCGCCCTGCAAGGAGCGCAATGCGTTACGCGCAGCCTGTGCAGAACTTGCCTCGATCAGGTCGGCAATCGCCTCGGCCTGGGCCAGGTCGAGTTTGTCATTTAAAAATGCCCGTTCGCTGAATTCACCCGGGCGAGCCAGGCGGCAGCCTAACTGGATGCAACGCTGCAGCAGCATATCGAGAACGATCGGGCCGCCGTGGCCCTGTAGTTCCAGTACATCTTCGCCGGTAAAAGAGTTGGGGCCGGGGAAGTACAGCGCAATGCCTTCATCCAGCACTTCGCGGTTCTCACCGTAAAAAGGGCCGTAATGGGCATAGCGCGGTTTCAGCTCGCGTTCGCTGAACGCTTGCGCCGCAACACGGGCGAGCGGGCCGGAAATCCGTACGATCCCCACACCACCTCGGCCTTGGGCGGTTGCTACTGCGGCAATGGTCTCAGCCGGAACACTCATATACAGGCCTCAAAACAAAAGTGACGGATAGCAAAACGCCCCACTAGGGGGCGTTTTGAGTGGTGTTCACCAGAGTAAGTTACTCGGCTGCTTTTTTGGTAGCAGCTTCAACTTTACGCGTGATGTACCACTGTTGAGCGATGGACAGGCAGTTGTTCACAACCCAGTACAGCACCAGACCAGCCGGGAACCACAGGAAGAAGAAGGTGAAGATGATTGGCATCAGCTTCATCACCTTGGCCTGCATCGGGTCCGGCGGAGTCGGGTTCAGACGCTGCTGGATAAACATGGTTGCGCCCATGATGATCGGCAGAATGAAGAACGGGTCTTTGATCGACAGGTCGGTAATCCAGAGCATGAACGGCGCCTGGCGCATTTCAACACTTTCCAGAAGTACCCAGTACAAGGACAGGAAGACCGGCATCTGCACCAGAATCGGCAAGCAGCCGCCCAGTGGATTGATCTTCTCTTTCTTGTACAGCTCCATCATCGCTTGCGACATTTTCTGGCGATCATCACCGAACTGCTCTTTCAGAGCAGCCAGTTTTGGTGCCACGGCGCGCATGCGAGCCATCGACTTGTAGCTGGCGGCCGACAGAGGGAAGAAGATCCCTTTGATCAGCATGGTCAGGAAGATGATCGACCAGCCCCAGTTACCGACCAGGCTGTGGATATGTTGCAGCAGCCAGAAGATAGGCTGGGCAATGAACCACAAGATGCCGTAGTCGACTGTCAGTTCCAGGCCTGGGGATAACTCTTTGAGTACACCCTGGCTTTTCGGACCGGCGTACAGGGTAGCGCTGGTTTCAGCAGTTTTGCCCGGCTCAACGGTCAAGGTTGGGCCAGTAAAACCGATGATGTAGTTGCCCTGGTTGTCTTTGCGGGTCTGAACGACGTTGTTATCGCCTTTCTGAGGGATCCACGCGGTCACAAAGTAGTGCTGCAACCAGGCAACCCAGCCGCCTTGTACGGTTTCTTTCAGCTGAGCCTTGTCGATATCTTTCATCGACACTTTTTTGTACGGCTCTGCACTTGTCCACAGGGCAGCGCCCAGGTAAGTCGCAGTGCCAGTGGCGGTGCTGGAAGAAGGATCGGAGCTGGCGTCACGCTTCAATTGCGCGAACAGGTTGCCGTTCCACGGCTTGCCGCTCTCGTTATCAATCAAATAGCTGACTTGTACATCGTACAAACCACGCTTGAGCGTGAAACGCTTGATGTAATTGACGCCGTTTTCGCTGAATTTCAGATCAACAACCAGTTGATCCTGGCCTGGGGCCAGTTCGTAGGTCTTTTTCTCAGTGCTGAAAACAGGACGACCTGACGGACGGGCGTCCGGGCCATCAACGCCTGTCAGGCCACTTTGTGCCAGATAGGTACGTTCGTTGCCGTTATCGAACAACTGGAAAGGAACATCCGGGTGATCCTGGCGACGCGGGTAAAGCGGCAGACGCAGTTGGGCAATGTCACCACCCTGTGGATCAATCGCGATATCCAGAACATCCGTTTTTACGTGGATGAGGTCTTTGCTTGCAGCCACCGGAGTTTCGGTCGGTGTGCTGGTATCAGTATTGGCGCTGGGTACATCGGCACTGTTCGAAGCGTTGTTACCTGAAACCGTGTCGGGCAAAGCCGGCGCGGTGGTGCTGGCGGCAACATTCTGAGTCGGCAGGGCAGCTTGGCCGTAATCCTGGTTCCATTTCAGAACCATAACGTAGGACACGACTGCTAGAGCGACGATCAGGATCGTGCGTTTAATATCCATGATTACTCGGCCATCAAGAAGAACGGGAGGTAGGGATAGGCGGAACCGGGTCGTAACCACCGGGATTCCACGGGTGACAGCGACCTAAACGACGAAAGGTCAGCCAGCCGCCGCGAAGAACGCCATGATTTTCGATGGCTTCCAACGCGTAGCAGGAACAACTGGGGTAGAAACGGCAGTGGCTGGCCATCAAAGGACTAATGGCATAGCGATAAAACTGGATCGGAATGAGCGCCAGTTTACGCATCAGGACTGCCTACCCCTACAGTTTCGGTTTTAACCGCTGGAACTGGCGTGTTACGGGCCAGACGCTTCCAGAGTTTGCCGAAATGCTGAATCAATTCGGGGTTCTCTACGTCACCCAAACCTTTGCGCGCGACGATAACGATATCCCAACCAACCAGTAAATCCTGGTGGAGACGAAACGATTCACGCATCAAACGCTTAAGGCGATTGCGCTGAACGGAGAGCTTTACGCTCTTTTTCCCGATCACTAACCCCAGGCGGGGGTGATCAAGATCGTTGCTGCGCGCAAGGAGCAGGAGATTTTTCCCCGGAACCTTGCCGGTGGGGGAGTCAAAGACTGCCTTGAAATGTCGGGGAGTGAGTAACCGCTTTTCCCGACTGAAGTCCTGACTCACCACCATTGTCTGATTATCAAACTGCCAGACGTGCACGGCCTTTGGCGCGGCGACGCGACAGGACTGCACGGCCGTTTTTGGTTGCCATGCGAGCACGGAAACCGTGAGTGCGGGCGCGTTTGATAGTGCTTGGTTGGAAAGTACGTTTCATGTCGTGCTACCTGGTTCGTCCACAACGGGCCGGAATGGCCCCCGTTTTAAGAGACCGGCGATTCTAGAGAAAGCAAGCCGATAGGTCAATTTCCAACCAACGTTTACTGCTAAATAGATGTTTGCCGTTTTGCACAAGCCTTGGGCCTGCCAGTTATAGAAATAAAAAAACGAAGTATTTAAAGCTTTTTAAAAGATGTAACTACTCTTACACAGGCCATTATCTGTGGATAACTCTGTGTAGCCCTTATGCAGTAAGGTTTTCAGCGATCTGAAAGGTTGTCCACAAACCGTGCTCCACCTGTGCTGCACCTTCGGATAAGCTGTGTATGAAAGGGCTCTTTATCCACAGGCCAGTTATGCACAGACTTTTAACCCCACTTGTGCAACGAGCTCAGGCCCGCTTATCCACAGACCTTATGCACATACCATTTGTCGCTTTGTTCACAGCAAAAAGCCTGTTGTCTCCTTAAAGGCAGGTCAGCTACATGTGGATAAGTGGGCCAGCGGTCGCTACAATGGCGCCTGTTTTTGCCTCACCGGCTTTCAACTTAGGGGATATCCGTGTCAGTGGAACTTTGGCAGCAGTGCGTAGAGCTTTTGCGCGATGAGCTGCCTGCCCAGCAATTCAACACCTGGATCCGTCCACTACAGGTCGAAGCCGAAGGCGACGAGTTGCGTGTGTATGCACCCAACCGATTCGTTCTCGACTGGGTCAACGAAAAGTATCTGAGCCGTTTGCTCGAACTGTTGAACGAGCACAGCAATGGCATGGCGCCTGCGCTGTCCTTGTTAATAGGCAGCAAACGCAGCTCGGCGCCTCGTGCTGCCCCGAATGCGCCATTGGCTGCTGCGGCTTCTCAACAACAAGCCCCGGCGCCAAGCGCACCGGCTAGCACGCCAGCGGCCCCAGCTCCTGCCCTCAAGCAGTCCGAGCCCGCCAGCGAAGAGCCTTCGCGTGCCAGCTTCGACCCAATGGCCGGCGCCAGCTCGCAGCAAGCCCCGGTACGCGCCGAGCAGCGCACCGTGCAGGTAGAAGGTGCGCTCAAGCACACCAGTTACCTGAACCGTACTTTTACCTTCGAGAACTTCGTTGAGGGCAAGTCCAACCAACTGGCCCGCGCTGCGGCGTGGCAAGTGGCGGACAACCCCAAGCACGGTTACAACCCGCTCTTCCTCTATGGCGGCGTTGGCTTGGGTAAGACTCACTTGATGCACGCGGTGGGCAACCACCTGTTAAAGAAGAATCCGAATGCCAAGGTTGTGTACCTGCATTCCGAGCGTTTTGTAGCTGACATGGTTAAAGCCTTGCAGCTCAACGCTATCAACGAGTTCAAGCGCTTCTACCGTTCGGTCGACGCCTTGCTGATCGATGACATTCAGTTCTTTGCGCGCAAGGAACGGTCCCAGGAAGAGTTTTTCCACACCTTCAACGCCCTGCTTGAAGGTGGTCAGCAAGTGATTCTGACCAGTGACCGTTACCCGAAAGAAATCGAAGGCCTGGAAGAGCGCCTCAAATCGCGCTTCGGCTGGGGTTTGACGGTTGCCGTAGAGCCGCCAGAGCTTGAAACCCGTGTGGCGATCCTGATGAAGAAGGCCGACCAGGCCAAAGTCGATCTGCCCCACGATGCGGCCTTCTTTATTGCCCAGCGCATTCGCTCCAACGTGCGTGAGCTTGAAGGCGCGCTCAAGCGTGTTATCGCTCACTCGCACTTTATGGGCCGTGACATCACCATCGAGCTGATCCGCGAGTCCCTTAAAGACCTGCTGGCGCTGCAAGACAAACTTGTCTCTGTGGATAACATTCAGCGCACCGTGGCTGAGTATTACAAGATCAAGATTTCGGACCTGCTGTCCAAGCGCCGCTCGCGCTCGGTTGCGCGACCTCGCCAGGTTGCCATGGCTTTGTCCAAAGAGCTGACCAACCACAGCTTGCCGGAGATCGGCGATGTGTTTGGCGGTCGCGACCACACCACGGTCTTGCACGCATGCCGCAAGATCAACGAGCTCAAGGAATCCGACGCGGACATCCGTGAGGACTACAAGAACCTGCTGCGAACACTGACAACCTGATGACACCAGCGCAGCTTATTAAGGCAAGGGACTAGACCATGCATTTCACCATTCAACGCGAAGCCCTGTTGAAACCCCTGCAACTGGTCGCAGGCGTCGTTGAACGCCGCCAGACCTTGCCGGTATTGTCCAACGTGCTGTTGGTTGTCGAAGGCCAGCAACTGTCGCTGACCGGTACCGACCTTGAAGTCGAACTGGTTGGTCGCGTGCAACTTGAAGAGCCGGCCGAGCCAGGCGAAATCACTGTGCCTGCGCGCAAGCTGATGGATATCTGCAAAAGCCTGCCCAACGATGCCTTGATCGACATCAAGCTCGATGACAACAAACTGGTAGTAAAGGCAGGCCGTAGCCGCTTTACCCTGTCGACCTTGCCGGCCAACGATTTCCCGACGGTTGAAGAAGGCCCGGGTTCGCTGACGTGCAGCCTGCAGCAGAGCAAGTTGCGCCGCCTGATCGAGCGCACCAGCTTTGCCATGGCCCAGCAGGATGTTCGTTACTACCTCAACGGCATGCTGCTGGAAGTGTCGGCCGGGATCATCCGTGCCGTGGCCACCGACGGTCACCGTCTGGCCATGTGCTCGATGAAAGCCGATATCGGCCAGCCAGACCGTCACCAGGTGATCGTACCGCGCAAGGGTATCCTGGAGCTGGCGCGCCTGCTGACCGAGCCTGACGGCGAAGTGAGCATCGTTCTGGGCGCACACCATATCCGTGCTACGACTGGCGAGTTCACGTTCACCTCCAAGCTGGTTGACGGCAAGTTCCCGGACTACGAGCGCGTACTGCCTAAAGGCGGTGACAAGGTGGTGATCGGGGACCGTCAGGCGCTGCGTGAAGCATTCAGCCGTACCGCGATCCTGTCCAACGAGAAGTACCGCGGTATCCGTCTGCAGCTGGCCAATGGCCAGCTGAAAATCCAGGCCAACAACCCGGAACAGGAAGAAGCGGAAGAAGAAGTGGGCGTTGACTACAACGGCGGCTCGCTGGAAATCGGTTTCAACGTAAGCTACCTGCTGGACGTGCTGGGCGTAATGACCACTGAACAAGTGCGTCTGATCCTGTCGGACTCCAACAGCAGCGCTCTGGTCCAGGAGTCGGATAACGACGACTCGGCCTACGTTGTCATGCCGATGCGCCTGTAACTTATGCACAGCCCAAGCTAAATGTCCCTCAGTCGTGTCACAGTCACCGCGGTGCGTAACCTGCACCCGGTGACCTTCTCCCCCTCCCCCCGCATCAATATCCTGTACGGCGCCAACGGCAGCGGCAAAACCAGCGTGCTGGAAGCTATCCACCTGCTGGGGCTGGCCCGTTCGTTCCGCAGTGTGCGACTTAACCCGGTGATCCAGCACGAGCAGCAAAGCTGTACAGTTTTTGGCCAGGTCGAACTGGCTGAAGGCGGGCACAGCGCGCTGGGTATCTCGCGGGACCGTCAGGGGGAGTTCCAGATTCGCATCGATGGCCAGAATGCACGCAGTGCAGCGCAACTGGCCGAGATCCTGCCTCTGCAATTGATCAACCCGGACAGCTTCCGCCTGCTGGAAGGCGCGCCAAAGATCCGTAGGCAGTTTCTCGACTGGGGCGTGTTCCATGTTGAGCCGCGCTTCATGTCGACCTGGCAGCGGCTACAGAAGGCCCTGCGGCAGCGGAACTCATGGCTGCGGCATGGTACACTTGACGCCGTTTCACAAGCGGCCTGGGACCGGGAACTGTGCCTGGCCAGTGCTGAAATTGATGAATACCGCCGCGCCTACATCAAAGCCTTGAAACCAGTCTTTGAGCAGACCTTGAGTGAGCTACTTGATCTCGAAGGGTTAACGCTGAGTTATTACCGTGGTTGGGACAAAGACCGTGAGCTGAGCGCTGTACTCGCCGCGTCTGTCCACCGGGACCAGCAAATGGGTCATACCCAGGCCGGGCCACAACGTGCTGATTTGCGCCTCAAGCTGGGTGCGAACAACGCTGCAGATATCTTGTCGCGGGGGCAGCAGAAGTTGGTGGTCTGCGCGCTGCGCATTGCTCAAGGGCACTTGGTCAGCCAGGCCCGGCGTGGCCAATGTATTTATCTGGTGGATGACTTGCCGTCTGAACTGGACGAGCAGCATCGCCACGCACTGTGTCGCTTGTTGGAAGACTTACGCTGCCAGGTATTCATTACCTGTGTAGACCACGAATTATTGAGGGAAGGCTGGCAGACGGAAACGCCAGTTGCCCTGTTCCACGTGGAACAGGGCTGTATCACCCAGACCCACGACCATCGGGAGTGAAGGCATTGAGCGAAGAAAACACGTACGACTCAACGAGCATTAAAGTGCTGAAAGGCCTTGATGCCGTACGCAAACGTCCCGGTATGTACATTGGTGATACTGACGATGGCAGCGGTCTGCACCACATGGTGTTCGAAGTAGTCGACAACTCCATCGACGAAGCGCTGGCTGGCCATTGCGACGACATCACCATCACGATCCACCCGGACGAGTCCATCACCGTGCGCGACAACGGCCGCGGTATTCCGGTGGATGTGCATAAAGAAGAAGGCGTTTCTGCGGCCGAGGTCATCATGACCGTGCTGCACGCCGGCGGTAAGTTCGATGACAACTCCTACAAAGTATCCGGCGGCTTGCACGGTGTAGGTGTTTCGGTGGTAAACGCCCTGTCCGAACTGCTGGTCCTGACTGTGCGTCGCAGTGGCAAGATCTGGGAACAGACCTATGTTCACGGTGTGCCTCAGGCGCCAATGGCTATCGTGGGCGAAAGTGAAACCACCGGTACCCAGATCCACTTCAAGCCTTCGGCTGAAACCTTCAAGAACATCCACTTCAGCTGGGACATTCTGGCCAAGCGGATTCGTGAACTGTCCTTCCTTAACTCCGGTGTGGGTATCGTCCTCAAGGACGAGCGCAGCGGCAAGGAAGAGCTGTTCAAGTACGAAGGCGGCCTGCGTGCATTCGTTGATTACCTGAACACCAACAAGAACCCGGTTAACCAGGTGTTCCACTTCAATGTTCAGCGTGAAGACGGCATCGGCGTAGAAATCGCCCTGCAGTGGAACGACAGCTTCAACGAGAACCTGTTGTGCTTCACCAACAACATTCCGCAGCGCGATGGCGGTACGCACCTGGTGGGCTTCCGCTCTGCCCTGACGCGTAACCTCAACACCTACATCGAAGCTGAAGGCCTGGCCAAAAAGCACAAAGTCGCCACCACCGGTGATGACGCCCGTGAAGGCCTGACCGCGATCATCTCGGTAAAAGTGCCGGACCCGAAGTTCAGCTCCCAGACCAAAGACAAGCTGGTGTCTTCCGAAGTGAAGACCGCTGTTGAACAGGAAATGGGCAAGTTCTTCTCTGACTTCCTGCTTGAGCACCCGAACGAAGCCAAGCTGATCGTTGGCAAGATGATCGACGCCGCTCGCGCTCGTGAAGCTGCGCGTAAAGCCCGTGAGATGACTCGCCGTAAAGGCGCGCTGGACATCGCAGGCTTGCCGGGCAAACTGGCTGACTGCCAGGAAAAAGACCCGGCGCTGTCCGAACTGTACCTGGTGGAAGGTGACTCTGCTGGCGGTTCCGCCAAGCAGGGTCGCAACCGCCGTACTCAAGCCATCCTGCCGTTGAAAGGTAAAATCCTCAACGTTGAGAAAGCACGTTTCGACAAGATGATCTCTTCGCAAGAAGTCGGCACCTTGATCACCGCGCTGGGCTGCGGCATCGGCCGCGAAGAGTACAACATCGACAAGTTGCGCTATCACAACATCATCATCATGACCGATGCTGACGTCGATGGTTCGCACATCCGCACCCTGCTGCTGACCTTCTTCTTCCGTCAGTTGCCGGAGCTGATCGAGCGCGGCTATATCTACATCGCTCAGCCGCCGTTGTACAAAGTGAAAAAGGGCAAGCAGGAGCAGTACATCAAAGACGACGAGGCCATGGAAGAGTACATGACCCAGTCGGCTCTTGAAGATGCCAGCCTGCACTTGAACGACGAAGCCCCAGGTATCTCTGGTGAAGCGCTGGAGCGTCTGGTGTACGACTTCCGCATGGTGATGAAGACTCTCAAGCGTTTGTCGCGCCTGTACCCACAGGAGCTGACCGAGCACTTCATCTACCTGCCAGCCGTGACCCTTGAGCAGTTGGGCGACCACGCGGCCATGCAGGACTGGATGGCCAAGTTCGAAGAGCGCCTGCGTCTGGTCGAGAAGTCGGGTCTGGTCTACAAAGCCCGCCTGCATGAAGACCGTGAGCGTAATGTCTGGTTGCCAGAGGTTGAACTGATCTCCCACGGCCACTCGACCTTTATCACCTTCAACCGCGACTTCTTCGGCAGTAATGACTACAAAACAGTCGTGACTCTGGGCGCACAGTTGAGCACCTTGCTCGACGAAGGCGCATACATCCAGCGTGGCGAACGTAAAAAAGCCGTAGTTGAGTTCAAAGAAGCACTGGAATGGCTGATGGCCGAAAGCACCAAGCGCCACACCATCCAGCGCTACAAAGGACTGGGCGAAATGAACCCGGATCAACTCTGGGAAACCACAATGGACCCAAGCCAGCGTCGCATGCTGAAAGTCACCATCGAAGACGCGATCGGTGCCGATCAGATCTTCAACACCTTGATGGGCGACGCCGTAGAACCGCGCCGTGAGTTTATCGAGAGCAATGCGCTGGCAGTGTCCAATTTGGACTTCTGATGGTTACAGGTAGGGAAACTCTCTACTTTGATCACAGAAAACAGCTTGGGTAGGTAGAAGTATTTCCCCATGCTGAAAAAGCCCCGGCAGACTAAAGTCTGTCGGGGCTTTTTCTTTGTTGGGGTCCCGTGTGTTCTCTTGCCGGTGTAATGCATTCATAAATGGTAACTTGATTAAACTTGATTTTGCTGGATCAAGGTACTACATTTGTTGTTATGCAAAATACCCTAAACATCGAGTCGCTTCGTGCGGCCCTCGTTCAGCGTGGCTGGACACAAAAATACCTCGCGGATCAGCTCGGAGTATCGGCGCAGTCCGTTACCAACTGGTTTAAAGGCAAGGACTTTCCTCGTCCTGATAAGTTGCTCAAGCTGGCTACGATGCTGCAGCTTTCATTTTCGCAGTTAGTGGCTCCGCCTGAGGATCAGCCCGTGGTGGCGTTTCGCAAAAAGGCGGGAACCAAAACCACCGACGAACACATTTTGAAAGCAATCGGTATCGGCGGTTTGCTAAAACCCTTGGTCGATTTTTTACCGGAGCTGCCTACTTTACGCACCAAGATTTCTTCGCCTTCCACCAGTTACGCGCGTTTGCAAAGCGATGCGTCCCAGGTCCGCAGCAAATTGGGATCGGGTGAGCGCAGCGTGCTGGGTTATGAAGCGCTGATCTCCGAGTTCAAAGCCTGCGGGGCGGTTCTGGTGCCCGTCCTTTGGGGGCAAAAGCAACAACACAAGAATGCGTTACACATTCTATTGCCAGCGTTGGATGTCACCTTTGTCTTCGTCAATCTGGACACCAAGCTGGAAGACTTCAAGTTTTGGATGGCCCACGAGCTAGCGCACGTCTACACCCCAGAGCTTGCAGGTACTGAAGAGGGTGAAGATTTTGCGGATGCCTTTGCCGGTGCCTTGCTGTTTCCTGAGGGGTGTGTGCGGTTGGCGTATACCGAGGCGGCGCAAGCGCCTAACGCAGCCGGGGAGATAAGTGCACTTCAGCAGCATGCCAGGCATCACCAGATTTCGCTGAACACGGTATTCAAGCAGACACAAGGATATGCGGCGCAAAACAATCTGCCTCCATTGCGGGTACTGGAGAAGACCATTCACGCGGTGCGCAACAGTTCCCCGCCGCAATTGGTCAGTGCGATTCTGTTCGATCCGATGCCGCCCAAACCCGCGCAATACATTGCCGCAGCATCGAATGTGTTTCAGTCAGAGTTCTTCATGGCCCTGAAACGCATGATCCGCGAGCACGGGACAGGCCCGTCCTATGTTCAACAAATCATGGATATATCACTCAGTGATGCCAGTGCCCTTTACGGAGAACTTACGCGTTGAGTGCGGCGTCCACGCTCGTATTGCTGGATACCACGCGTATCTACGGCTGGCGAAGCGTGTACGTCCAATGCTGGGGGTTGGATTTGGGCAGAAAAATTATGTCCTGACCATTTTGAAAGATGTTGAGGAAGAGGTGCATCGTAGTGGTGCGCTGAAATTCAAGTTTCCCTGGTTCGACGGCGAGGATCTTGCCGCTGAGCGAGTTGCGAAGCAGATTCGCTTGAGTGCTGACGAGAAAGGCCAGCTAGAAGCTGCTCAAAGCGTGCTACGTGGTTGGGTATTAATGAATCCTGCTGCCTACACTACGGCTGGCCGCTCTCCTCCTTCCTCGACTGACTGCAGAGTCTTGGCGTTTGGCCAAATCCGAGAGGCAATTGTGGTCACGGATGATCTTGGTATGCACAAGCTGGCTCAAGACTTCGGAATCACTATTTGGCATGGGCACGAATTGCTCAAGAAAATGCTTACGGCAAAGTTGATAACAAATGAGCAGGTCAAAAGCATCTTTGAAGCCCTTGAACTCAACGGTGACTTGACTGAAACCTGGCGGCAGGCGAAGCACACATCTTTCCAAAAGTTTTTTGGCAAGGGCTGAGGGCGGCTCTACTACGGCGCCAACAAAACCCCCTGCTCTTCTCTGCACAACTCCAGCAAAAAATCCCACACCACTCTTAACCTTACCGACTTGTGCAGTTCCCTGCGGGTGCTGATCCAGTAGCTGCGCTGCACCGACTCTTCAGGCAGTACACGCACCAGTTCCGGATCGTTGCTGGCCATATAGTTAGGCAGCACGGCAATGCCCAGGCCTGCGCGGGCTGCTTGTTGCTGGGCTATCACGCTGGTGCTGCGAAAGGTCACGGTCGGGGTGCGGCAGAAGTTGTTGAGGAACAGCAGTTCCTGGCTGAACAACAAGTCGTCAACGTAGCCAATCCAGTAGTGATTGGCCAGGTCATCGCGGTTGTTCAGGGGCGGTGCCCTGTCGAGGTACTCGCGGCTGGCATACAGCGCCAGGCGGTAGTCGGTGAGTTTGCGAGTTATCAACAGGTCGGCGTTGGGCCGGTCCAGGTGGATGCTGATTTCCGCCTCGCGGTTGAGGATGCTGACAAAGCGCGGCACTGCTACCAATTCCACTTCTAGCCCAGGGTAGCGCTCAAACAAGCCGCGTAACCGCGAAGTGATAAACATGATGCCAATTCCCTCCGTGACCCCAAGACGGATTTTGCCCATGGGGGCGATGGCCTGGCTGATTTCTTCCTGCGCCAGCAAGGCGACGTTTTCCATGGCTTCAGCATGTTTGAGCAGTGCCTGACCGGCAGGCGTCAGTTCGTAACCCTGGGCATGTTGCACAAACAGCGATGCACCCAGGTGCTGCTCGATGCTCTCAATATGCCGGGCAACCGTGCTGTGGGTGGTGTTGAGGCGTTTTGCGGCCGTAAGCAGGCGACCACTGCGCTGTAACTCCAGAAAGTAACGCAGGTCATTCCAGTCGAACATGTCTGCCCCCAGGCGATATTGATCAGCGGGCTGTGCAAAAACGCACAAGCCATGGGTGAAATCACGCGTTTCAAACTCGAAATTAATCAATAGGATGGTGCAGGACAAGAATAATAAAGGCGAGGTGATCAATGCCATCTGCCAATAAGGTGTACGACTACATCATTGTGGGCGCCGGACCTGCGGGTTCTGTGCTGGCAAATCGGCTGTCTGCCGATCCACGTCACAGCGTATTACTGCTTGAAGCGGGTGGGCAAGATAACTATCCGTGGATCCATATTCCCGTGGGTTACCTGTATTGCATCGGTAACCCGCGCACCGACTGGTGCTTCAAGACCGAGGCGCAGGCCGGACTGCAAGGCCGTAGCCTGAGCTACCCTCGGGGCAAGGTGTTGGGCGGCAGTTCGTCGATCAACGGCATGATCTATATGCGCGGCCAGGCGGGCGACTATGACCGTTGGGCCGAGCTGGGCAATGCTGGTTGGGCCTGGAAGGATGTGCTGCCCCTGTTCAAACGCAGTGAAAAACATTTTGCTGGCAACACGGACCTGCATGGCGGTGATGGCGAGTGGCGGGTCGAGCAGCAGCGTTATACGTGGCCCATTCTGGATGCATTCCGCGACGCAGCCGCGCAAAGCGGTGTCGCCAGCGTCAATGACTTCAACGGTGGTGATAACCAGGGCTGCGGATACTTTCAGGTCAATCAGCGCTCCGGTGTGCGCTGGAACGCTTCCAAGGCTTTTTTACGTCCTGTGCTCAAGCGTGCGAACCTGACGGTGATGACCGATGTACAGGTCGACAAGGTGTTGCTTGAAAACGGTCGGGCAACTCAGGTCAGCGCTCGCTGGCAAGGCGCTCATCATGCCTTCACGGCAACTCGCGAGATTATCCTGTGTGCTGGCTCCATTGGCTCACCCGGCATTCTGCAGCGCTCGGGCATTGGCCCGCGGCCCCTGCTGGAAAGCCTGGGGATAACTGTGCAGCACGAGCTGCCGGGGGTGGGTGGCAACTTGCAGGACCATCTGCAACTACGGCTGATCTTCAAGCTGACCAAAGCACGCACCCTTAACCAGGTGGCCAATAGTCTGTGGGGAAAAGTCGGCATGGGTCTGCGTTATGCCTACGACCGTAGTGGTCCCTTGGCCATGGCCCCTAGCCAGCTGGGGGCGTTTGTAAAGTCCGATCCCGATCAACCTTCGGCCAACTTGCAGTACCACGTTCAGCCGTTGTCCCTTGAGCGCTTTGGTGAGCCGCTGCATACCTTCCCTGCTTTTACCGCTTCGGTGTGCAACCTGCGGCCAAAAAGCCGGGGCCGGGTTGATATCCGCTCGGCCAACCCCGATGACGCGCCGCTGATCGATCCCAATTACTTGAGCCATCCAGACGATTTGAAGGTCGCCGCCGATGCTATACGCCTGACCCGGCGCATCGTCGACAGCGCAGCCTTGCAGGCCTTTACACCGCAGGAATACCTCCCGGGTAAAGAGCTGCAAACAGAGCAACAGTTGTACGAAGCCGCCGCCCGCATTGGTACGACCATCTTTCACCCGGTGGGCACTTGCCGTATGGGGCAGGACGCCGAGGCCGTGGTCGATGCCCAATTATGTGTCCATGGTGTAGCAGGACTAAGGGTGGCAGACGCATCGATCATGCCGAGCATCGTGTCGGGTAATACCTGTTCACCGACCCTGATGATTGGCGAAAAAGCCGCGCAGTTGATTTTGCAGGCGTCTCTTCATGCACCGGAGTCAGCAGCAGACGCCAACCGCACGGCAGCAACACCGGTCGCCTGAGGACGATCGTGGTTTCGGGCGCAGTCATCCGGAACCGACAGTGGACAACAACAATAATCACTGTGGCCCACAGGGCCGAGGACTTTGCACATGTCAGACGCAATTGCACAACAGGCGGCTCCCGCCAAGGGAACCACCGGGCGCGAAGAGCGCAAAATCATTTTTGCGTCATCCCTCGGGACAGTTTTCGAGTGGTATGACTTTTTCTTGTATGGCGCATTGGCTACCGTGCTCAGCAAGCAGTTCTTTGCTGGGGTAAACGACACCACGGCGTTCATTTTTGCCCTTATGGCTTTCGCCGCCGGCTTTTTGGTGAGACCGTTCGGGGCACTGGTATTTGGCCGATTGGGTGACATGATTGGGCGCAAATACACCTTCCTTATGACCATCATTCTGATGGGCTTATCGACCTTTGCTGTGGGCCTGCTGCCCACTTATGCCAGTATCGGCATCGCAGCACCGATCATGCTCGTGGTACTGCGCATGCTCCAGGGGCTGGCGCTGGGCGGTGAGTACGGTGGCGCTGCTACCTACGTGGCCGAGCACGCTGCTCCTGGTAAGCGCGGCTTCAACACCAGCTGGATTCAGTCCACCGCTACCCTGGGCCTGCTGCTGTCGTTGCTGGTGGTACTGGGTTGCCGATACCTGACCGGTGACCAGTTTGAAGTCTGGGGCTGGCGCCTGCCGTTCCTGCTGTCCATCGTGCTGCTGGGTATCTCGACCTGGATCCGCATGAGCATGCACGAGTCGCCTGCTTTCGTGAAAATGAAAGCCGAAGGCAAAACCAGCAAATCGCCGATCCGTGAATCGTTCGGTAAATGGGAAAACCTCAAGATCGTGCTGATTGCCCTGTTCGGCATTAACGCCGGGCAAGCGGTGACCTTCTATACCGCGCAGTTCTACGTGCTGTTCTTCCTCACACAGATGCTCAAGATGGACCCGGCCCAGGCCAACTTACTGCTGATTATCAGCGTGGTTATCGGCGCGCCGTTCTTTATCTTCTTCGGCTGGCTGTCGGACCGTGTGGGGCGCAAGCCGATCCTGATGCTTGGCCTGTTGCTGGCCACGGTGCTGTACTTCCCGTTGTTCAAAGCATTGAGCCATTACGCCAACCCGCAGATTGATACCGCCAGCCGCCAGTCACCGATTGTGGTGATGGCTGATCCGTCCACTTGCACCTTCCAGTTTGACCCGGTGGGCAAGGCGCGTTTTGACAGCCCGTGCGACAAGGTCAAAACCTTCCTGGTCAAACAGGGCTTGCCATACACCTCGCAAGCCGCCGCACCGGGCACTGAAGTACAAGTGTCGGTAGGCGAGCAAAAAATCAGCGGCTTTGATGAAGCGGCCATGCGCGCGGCTATCACTGACGCGGGCTATCCGGCCAAGGCCGATGCGAGCTCGGTCAACCAGCCAATGGTGGTGTTGATCATGGTAATGCTGACCCTTATCGCCACCATGACCTACGGGCCGTTGGCAGCGGTGATGGTCGAGCTGTTCCCGACCCGTATACGCTATACCTCGATGTCCCTGCCCTACCATATCGGTAATGGCTGGTTCGGTGGCTTCCTGCCCACCGTGTCGTTTGCGCTGGTGGTCTACACCGGGGATATCTTCTATGGCCTGTGGTATCCGGTGGTGATTACCGGGGTCAGCCTGGTGGTGGGCATGATCTGCCTCAAGGAAACCAGGAATGTGAATATCGATAAGGTCTAAAGCCAATTTCTGGTGGACTGACAGACATAAAAAAACCGGCTTATATGCCGGTTTTTTTAGGTGCTTAGAAAAACTTATGCACGTTTTTCGGTAAAAAGTCACAA
Source organism: Pseudomonas sp. B414 (assembly GCF_055408445.1). Lineage (NCBI taxonomy): Bacteria > Pseudomonadati > Pseudomonadota > Gammaproteobacteria > Pseudomonadales > Pseudomonadaceae > Pseudomonas > Pseudomonas sp. B414. Next base: position 106,762 of record NZ_JBUZTQ010000014.1, read on the forward strand.
CTCGAAATAAGCATTTAAATCATGAGGTTATGACGATTTTTTGAAAGAAATTGAAAACTTGTGCACAAGTTATCCACAATTTGCTTAGCTCACAACCGTTTCAGCAGGTTCGGCAACCGGAGGCAGCGAACCCATGTTGCGCTGAGCCTGCTCATTCCAGGCCTGTACCCGGTCGTTCAACTCGGCAATGGCTCGCGGCCCAGTGCCGTTGGCGTACATCGGCTCGCCAATGACCAGCTCGATTGTGCCGGGCTTTTTCGCCCAGCCAGTCTTGGGCCAATACTTGCCCGCATTGTGGGCAATCGGCAGTACCGGCAGTTCGGCGTTGACCGCCAGAGCCGTGCCACCGCGCGAAAACTTGCCCACCTGGCCAAAGGGCACGCGTGTGCCTTCCGGGAAAATAAGCACCCAGATATTGTCCTTGAGCAGCTCATCGCCCTTTTTGGCGATGTGTTTGAGCGCCGCTTTCGGGTTGTCACGGTCGATGGCAATTGGACGCAGCATCGCCATTGCCCAGCCAAAGAACGGTACGTACAGCAGTTCACGCTTGAGTACTTGGCTCAACGGCTGAAAGTAGGCCGAGAGGAAGAATGTCTCCCAGGTACTTTGATGGTTGGCCAGAATCACGCAGGGTCGTTGCGGGATGTTTTCAGCGCCCGTGATGCGTACGTCAATTTTCAGGAACACCCGTGTCAGCCACAGGGCGCAGCGGCACCAGTACACGTTGATAAACCGATAGCGTGCACGGAACGGCAAAAAGGGCGCGACAAAAAAGCTCAGCGAGCACCACAGCAGAGAGCTGGTGCCCAGCAGCAGGTAAAAGAAGAAGGTTCTGATGGCCTGCAGTATCGACATAGCGACTTTTACCGTTGCGGATAAAGCACGACTGAACAGCTACGCACACAGAGTGCGGCGAATGTTCAGGTCGGCTCTATTTGTGAATAAGTTCTGCGGCAACTGCCGCCAGATCGTCAAATATTAGGGTATTAACCGGCAAAACTTTGGCAAAAGTTTGTAGGCCTTTTCCGGTTTTTACCAAAACGGGCTGAGAATCGACGGCTTGCGCAGCCTGCAAGTCACCCAAACTGTCACCGACAAACCAACATTGGGTCAAATCAGCGCCGTAATGGGCGGCAATCGTCTGCAGCATGCCCGGCTTGGGCTTGCGGCAGGCGCAGCCCTCGTCGGGCCCGTGGGGGCAATACACAATCAGTCCTACCTCACCACCCTGCTCTGCCACCAGCGCCCGTAAACGGGCGTGCATGGCGTCCAGGGTGGCGATATCGTAGTAGCCGCGGGCAATGCCGGACTGGTTGGTGGCAATCGCCACCGTCCAGCCAGCCTTGCTTAACTGCGCAATGGCCTCGATCGCACCGGGTAGCGGAATCCACTCCTCGACTGACTTGATGTAAGCGTCGGAGTCGTAATTGATTACCCCGTCCCGATCGAGAATCAGCAGTTTCAACGGCAACCCCTTAGCCCAGCAGTGAAATATCGGCAACACCGAGGAACAGGCCGCGCAAGCGCGCCAGCAATGCGTAGCGGTTAGCCCGCACGCTCGGGTCTTCGGCGTTGACCATCACTGCTTCAAAGAACGCATCCACCGGCTCGCGCAGCGAGGCCAGGCGGGTCAGCGCTTCGTTGTACTGACGGGCAGCGGCCATTGGCTGTACGGCTTCGTCGGCTTTCTGAATGGCCGAGAACAGCGAAAACTCACTGGCATTGTCGAAATAGCGGGCTTCAACCTGGGTCGAAACCGTGCCTTCAACCTTGCTCAGCAGGTTCGATACACGCTTGTTCACGGCAGCCAGTGCGCCTGCTTCCGGCAATTGACGGAACGCTTGCACTGCTTGCACGCGCTGATCGAAATCCAGTGCCGAAGTCGGGTTCAGGGCACGTACCGACAAGTAAGTGGCCACGTCCACGCCTTCGTCTTCGTAGCGCGCACGCAGGCGGTCGAAGATAAATTCCAGGACCTGATCAGCCAAACCGGCCGACTTGATCTTGGCACCGAAAGCGCTTACCGCGAATTTCACGGCTTCTGTCAGGTCGAGGTCGAGTTTCTTGTCGATCAGAATGCGCAGGATACCCAGCGCGGCCCGACGCAGTGCGTACGGGTCTTTGCTGCCGGTAGGCAGCATGCCGATGCCGAAAATACCCACCAGGGTGTCGAGTTTGTCAGCGATGGCTACCGCAGCGCCGGTCAGGGTGACTGGCAATTCGGCGCCAGCGCCGCGCGGCATGTACTGCTCGTTCAACGCCAGGGCGACGTCTTCAGGCTCGCCGTCGTTCAGCGCGTAGTAGTAGCCGGCGATGCCTTGCATCTCCGGGAACTCACCGACCATTTCAGTGGCCAGGTCGCATTTGGACAGCAAACCGGCACGGGCTGCACGTGTAGCGTCGCCGCCAATGCGTGGAGCAATAAATGCTGCCAGCTTGGAAACACGCTCGGCCTTGTCGTAAACGCTGCCCAGTTGAGCCTGGAACACCACGTTTTGCAGGCGCAGGTTGAAGCTTTCGAGCTTCTGCTTCTTGTCTTGCTTGAAGAAGAACTCGGCGTCAGTCAGGCGTGGACGAACCACTTTCTCGTTACCCGAGATGATCTGCTGTGGGTCTTTGCTTTCGATGTTGGCCACGGTAATAAAGCGCGGCAGCAACTTGCCATCAACGTCCAGCAGGCAGAAGTACTTCTGGTTGTCCTGCATGGTGGTGATCAGGGCTTCTTGCGGCACATCGAGGAAGCGCTCCTCAAACGAGCACACCAGCGGCACCGGCCATTCAACCAGCGCGGTCACTTCGTCGAGCAGGCTTGGTGGCACGATTGCAGTGCCTTCCTGCATGGTCGCCAACTCGGCTACACGCTTGGAAATCAGCTCGCGACGCTCATTGAAGTCGGCCAGCACGTAGGCTTTGCGCAGGTCTTCGAGGTAGTTGGCTGGCGCGCTGATGCGCACGCTTTCCGGGTGATGGAAGCGGTGACCGCGGGATTCACGACCGGCTTTTTGCGCGAGGATCGTGCAGTCGATCACTTCGTCGCCCAGCAGCATGACCAGCCATTGGGTTGGACGCACGAACTCGACCTTGCGTGCACCCCAGCGCATGCGCTTGGGAATCGGCAGGTCGTTGAGCGAGTCTTCAACGATGGTTGGCAGCAAGCTGGCAGTCGGCTTGCCGACAATTACCTGGCTGAAACGCAGTTTCGGGCCGCTCTGGTCGATTTCGCTCAGCTCAACGCCGCATTTTTTGGCGAAGCCAAGGGCGGCCTGGGTCGGGTTGCCTTCAGCATCGAAAGCCGCCTGACGTGGCGGGCCGTCGATATTGATGCTGCGATCCGGTTGCTGGGTTTCCAGCTGGGTCAGCAGTACGGCCAGCCGACGCGGTGCGGCGTAGACTTTTTTCGCGCTGAATTTCAGGCCGGCTGTTTGCAGGCCTTTTTCAATCCCGGCGAGGAATGCATCGGCCAGGGTATTGAGGGCTTTTGGCGGCAGTTCTTCAGTGCCCAGTTCAACCAGAAAATCTTGAGCACTCATTGTACTGCCTCCAACTTGGCCAACACTTCATCACGCAAATCAGGTGGAGCCATCGGGAAGCCCAGCTTGGCGCGAGCTTCGAGATAGGCCTGTGCCACGGCACGGGCCAGGGTTCGCACACGCAGGATGTACTGCTGACGCGCTGTCACGGAAATCGCGCGGCGGGCATCGAGCAGGTTGAAGGTGTGGGACGCTTTGAGCACCATTTCGTAGCTTGGCAACGGCAGCGGCTGGTCGAGTTCGATCAGGCGCTTGGCTTCGCTTTCGTAGAAATCGAACAGCTCAAACAACTTGTCGACGTTGGCGTGTTCAAAGTTGTAGGTCGATTGCTCGACTTCGTTCTGATGGAACACATCGCCGTAGGTCACTTTGCCGAACGGGCCGTCAGTCCATACCAGGTCGTAGACGGAATCCACGCCTTGCAGGTACATCGCCAGACGCTCAAGGCCGTAGGTGATTTCGCCGGTAACCGGGTAGCACTCAATGCCGCCTACTTGCTGGAAGTAGGTGAACTGGGTGACTTCCATACCGTTGAGCCAGATTTCCCAGCCCAGACCCCAGGCGCCCAGAGTTGGCGATTCCCAGTTGTCTTCAACGAAACGGATATCGTGGACCAGCGGGTCCAGGCCGATATGTTTCAGCGAGCCCAGGTACAGCTCCTGGAAATTAGGTGGATTTGGCTTCAATACCACCTGGAACTGGTAGTAGTGCTGCAAACGGTTCGGGTTTTCGCCGTAGCGGCCGTCAGTCGGGCGACGACTGGGCTGCACATAAGCGGCGTTCCACGTTTCTGGGCCCAGAGAGCGCAAAAAGGTAGCGGTATGGAATGTGCCGGCGCCCACTTCCATATCGTAGGGCTGAAGCACCACACAACCTTGCTCGGCCCAGTATTGCTGGAGGGCGAGGATCAAGTCTTGGAAGGTACGCACTGCTGGCGTAGGCTGGCTCACAAATTCACCTGTTTCTTGGGCTGCGATTTAAAGAGCGGGAGTATACCCGATTCGGTCGCCCCTCCACCTCTTGGAGCCTGTATGGCACGTTGTTTCTGGTGTTCGGATGACCCTTTGTATGCGGCTTATCACGATCAAGAGTGGGGCGTACCGTTGCGCGATGCGCATGGGCTGTTCGAGTTGTTATTGCTCGAAGGGTTCCAGGCGGGGTTGTCCTGGATCACGGTTTTAAAGAAGCGCGAGCACTATCGCAAGGTCATGTTCGGCTTCGATGTGCAGCGTTTGGCGGTGATGACAGATGCTGAAATAGAGGTCTTGCTGCTGGATCCGGGGATCATTCGCAACCGTTTGAAAGTGGCTGGTGCACGGCGTAATGCCCAGGCCTGGCTGGCGCTGGACAACCCGGTCGAGTTTTTATGGTCGTTTGTGGGCGGTAAACCAAAGATCAACCATTTCACCGAACGCCACGAGTTTCCTGCGGTGACGCCCGAAGCCGAAGCCATGAGCAAGGGGCTGAAAAAAGCTGGTTTTACTTTTGTCGGTCCGACCATTTGCTACGCCTTTATGCAGGCCAGTGGCATGGTCATGGACCACGCCACCTATTGCGACCGTTACGCTGAATTGGCAAACGGCGGTTAGAATACTGGCCATTGGCAGTACCCCATGTGGGAGCGGGCTTGCTCGCGATGCAGGCAACACGGTCAGTCAGCAAGACCGCAGTGATGCAATCGCGAGCAAGCCCGCTCCCACAGAGCCCTTATTTTTGTGAGAAAACCCTGTGGAAAAGTTTAAAGGCGCCTTGCTGGTCGGGGCTTTGCGGTTGTTTGCCATGCTCCCGTGGGGCGCGGTGCAACGCGTGGGGTCGGCCATTGGCTGGCTGATGTGGAAATTGCCCAATCGCTCCCGCGATGTGGTGCGTATCAACCTGGCCAAATGCTTCCCTGAAATGGACCCGGTTGCCCGCGAGCAACTGGTGGGCCAAAGCCTCAAGGACATTGGCAAAAGCCTGACCGAGAGCGCCTGCGCCTGGATCTGGCCGGCCCAGCGCTCCATTGATCTGGTGCGTGAAGTCGAAGGTCTGGACGTGCTCAAGGAGGCTCTGGCCTCTGGCAAGGGCGTGGTGGGTATTACCAGCCACCTGGGCAACTGGGAAGTGCTTAACCACTTTTACTGCAGCCAGTGCAAACCGATCATTTTCTATCGCCCGCCCAAGCTCAAGGCTGTGGATGAGTTGCTGCAAAAGCAACGCGTGCAGTTGGGTAACCGCGTTGCGGCATCGACCAAAGAAGGCATCCTGAGTGTTATCAAGGAAGTGCGCAAAGGCGGTCAGGTAGGTATTCCGGCAGATCCGGAGCCGGCAGAGTCGGCCGGTATTTTCGTGCCGTTTCTGGGCACCATGGCCCTGACCAGCAAGTTTGTACCCAATATGCTGGCGGGCGGCAAAGCGGTCGGGGTGTTCCTGCACGCGCTGCGCCTGCCGGATGGCTCGGGCTTCAAGGTGATCCTGGAAGCTGCGCCTGAAGAGATGTACAGCACCGACACGGCAACCTCGTGCGCGGCCATGAGTAAGGTGGTCGAGAAATATGTGCGGGCTTACCCGAGCCAGTACATGTGGAGCATGAAACGCTTTAAAAAGCGTCCGCCGGGCGAGGCGCGCTGGTACTGAGTTAGCAGCTAAGGCACCCACCTTTGTGGGAGCGGGCTTGCTCGCGATTGCATCTCCTCGGTATTGCAGTTTCACCGAGTTTTTCTGCATCGCGTGCAAGCCCGCTCCCACAGGAGATTTGAGGTGTTAAGGCTGCTGCTTATCCAGCTTCTTCAAAAACACTGTCATTTCCTTCTCGGCCTGCTTGTCGCCGTGGGCCTGCGCCGCGGCAATGCCCTGCTCCCAGGCCACACGCGCCGCCGCACGATCGCCTGCCGCCAGCTGCGCCTTGCCCAGCAGCTTCCAGGCTGCGGAATACTTGGGGTCAAAGCCTACACAACATTGCAGATGCTCTGCCGCCTTGAGGTTATCCCCAAGGTCGAGATAACCCTTGCCCAGGCCAAAGCGCAGCAATGAGTTATCCACACCCTTGGCGAGCATTTTTTCCAGTGACTCCAGCATCCCTGACTCCTTAGAAAAAACTCAAACCCACGTGGAACAGCTTCTCTACGTCGCGAATATGCTTTTTATCCACAAGGAACAAAATCACGTGGTCGCCAGCGTTGATTACGGTCGAGTCGTGGGCAATCAGTACTTCTTCGTCGCGAATGATCGCGCCAATGGTGGTGCCCGGCGGCAGGTTGATTTCGCCGATGCTGCGGCCAATCACCTTGCTTGACTTCGAGTCACCGTGGGCAATCGCCTCGATGGCTTCGGCCGCACCCCGGCGCAGTGAGTGCACGCTGACAATATCGCCACGGCGCACGTGGGCCAGCAAGGTGCCGATGGTGGCCAACTGCGGGCTGATGGCGATATCGATTTCACCGCCCTGGATCAGGTCCACATAAGCCGGGTTGTTGATGATGGTCATCACCTTCTTCGCACCCAGGCGCTTGGCCAGCAGCGAGGACATGATATTGGCCTCGTCGTCGTTGGTCAGGGCCAGAAACACGTCGGCGTCGGCGATGTTTTCTTCGAGCATCAGGTCGCGGTCCGAAGCGCTGCCTTGCAGCACGACGGTGCTGTCCAGGGTGTCGGACAAATAGCGGCAACGTGCCGGATTCATCTCGATGATCTTGACCTGATACCGGCTTTCAATGGCTTCGGCCAGGCGCTCACCGATCTGCCCGCCACCGGCGATCACAATGCGTTTGTAGCTTTCGTCGAGACGGCGCATTTCGCTCATTACCGCACGAATATTGGCCTTGGCGGCGATGAAAAAGACCTCATCGTCGGCCTCGATAACTGTATCGCCACGAGGTGTGATCGGTCGATCACGTCGGAAAATCGCGGCCACTCGTGTATCTACATTCGGCATGTGCTCGCGTAGCTGGCGCAATTGCTGACCAATCAGCGGGCCACCGTAGTACGCCTTGACTGCAACCAACTGCGCTTTGCCTTCGGCAAAGTCGATCACCTGCAAGGCACCGGGGTGTTCGATCAGGCGCTTGATGTAGTTGGTGACCACCTGCTCGGGGCTGATCAATACGTCGACCGGGATCGCGTCGTTGTCGAACAGCTCTTCACCGCGTGTCAGATAAGCCGCTTCGCGTACCCGGGCGATTTTGGTCGGGGTGTGAAATAACGTGTAGGCCACCTGACACGCGACCATATTGGTCTCGTCGCTGTTGGTCACGGCCACCAGCATGTCGGCGTCATCCGCACCGGCCTGGCGCAGCACATTGGGCAGCGAGGCGCGGCCCTGCACGGTACGAATATCCAGGCGATCGCCGAGGTCGCGCAGGCGCTCGCCATCGGTGTCGACCACGGTGATGTCGTTGGCTTCGCTGGCCAAATGTTCTGCCAGCGTACCGCCGACCTGCCCTGCGCCGAGGATGATGATTTTCATGCCTGCAATCCTTAATCCGTTAGCCGCGAGCGGCAGCGATCTTGATCAGTTTGGCGTAGTAGAAGCCATCGTGCCCGCCCTCTTGCGCCAGCAACTGGCGCCCGTGGGGCTGCTTGATACCGAACTGCCCGGCGATATCCAGTTCCCTGGCACCCGGTGTACGGGCCAGGAAGGCTTCAATCACTTCGGTGTTCTCGGTCGGCAATGTCGAGCACGTGGCATAGAGCAAGATGCCACCCACTTCCAGGGTTGGCCACATTGCGTCCAGCAGTTCACCCTGCAAGGTGGCGAGTGCGGCAATGTCGTCCGGCTGGCGGGTCAGCTTGATGTCCGGGTGACGGCGTATAACACCGGTCGCCGAGCACGGCGCATCGAGGAGGATGCGCTGGAACGGCTTGCCGTCCCACCAGGTGGCGGTGTCGCGGCCATCGGCAGCGATCAGCTCGGCGCTCAGGCCCAGGCGTGCCAGGTTTTCGCGCACGCGCACCAGGCGCTTGGCTTCCAGATCGACCGCAACCACGCCAGCCAGCGCGGGTTCGACTTCCAGGATATGGCAGGTTTTGCCGCCAGGAGCGCAGCAGGCGTCGAGCACGCGCTGGCCCGGTGCCAGATCGAGCAGATCGGCGGCCAGTTGCGCGGCTTCGTCCTGCACGCTGATCCAGCCTTCGGCAAAGCCCGGCAGGTTGCGTACGTCGCACGCCTCGGCCAGTACGATACCGTCCTGGCTGAAGGTGCACGGTTGGGCCTCGATACCGGCTTCGACCAGCAATTGCAGGTACGCATCGCGGCTGTGATGACGGCGGTTGACCCGCAAAATCATTGGCGGGTGCGCATTGTTGGCCGCGCAAATGGCTTCCCACTGCTCTGGCCAGAAGGCTTTTAGAGATTTTTGCAGCCAGCGCGGGTGGGCGGTACGCACCACCGGGTCACGCTCAAGTTCGGCCAGCAAGGCTTCGCTCTCGCGCTGGGCGTTGCGCAATACGGCGTTGAGCAGGGCTTTGGCCCACGGTTTTTTCAGCTTGTCGGCGCAGCCTACGGTTTCGCCAATGGCGGCGTGGGCCGGAATGCGGGTGTAGAGCAGTTGATACAGCCCCACCAACAGTAGCGCTTCAACATCAGCGTCGGCGGCCTTGAACGGTTTTTGCAGCAGTTTGTTGGCCAATGCCGACAAACGCGGCTGCCAGCGGGCGGTGCCGAACGCCAGGTCCTGGGTCAGGCCGCGATCGCGAGCCTCAACCTTGTCCAGTTGCAGCGGCAAGGAGCTGTTAAGCGATGCCTTGCCGTTGAGTACGGCGGTCAGTGCCTTGGCGGCGGCCAGACGAGGGTTCATTGTGCGGCGCCCAATACGGTACCGACGGCAAACTTCTCACGGCGGCTGTTGAAAAAATCACTGAAGTTGAGCGCCTTGCCACCGGGCAATTGCAGACGGGTCAGGCACAACGCGCCTTCGCCGCAGCCGACGATCAGGCCGTCCTTGCTTGCAGCAAGAATTTGCCCGGGTGCACCCTGGGCATCCGCCTGGGTAGCGGCCAACACTTTCAGGGCTTCGCCATTAAGGGTGCTGTGGCAGATTGGCCACGGGTTGAAGGCGCGGATCAGGCGTTCCAGCTCAACGGCCGGGCGGTTCCAGTCGATGCGTGCTTCGTCCTTGTTCAGCTTGTGGGCGTAGGTGGCCAGGCTGTCGTCCTGCACTTCGCCTTGCAGCGTGCCAGCAGCAAGACCGGCAATGGCCTGGATCACGGCCGGTGGGCCCAGCTCGGCCAGGCGGTCGTGCAGGCTGCCGCCGGTGTCATTAGCGTTGATTGGAGTGACCGACTTGAGCAGCATGGGGCCGGTGTCCAGACCCGCCTCCATGCGCATTACGGTCACGCCGCTTTCAAGGTCACCGGCTTCGATGGCGCGCTGAATCGGCGCCGCCCCGCGCCAGCGTGGCAGCAACGAAGCATGGCTGTTGATGCAGCCCAGACGGGGAATATCCAGTACCACTTGCGGCAGGATCAGGCCGTAGGCCACTACCACCAGCAGGTCCGGCTTGAGTGCGGCCAGCTCGGCTTGAGCTTCAGGGGCGCGCAGGGTTGGTGGTTGCATCACCGGGATAGTGTGTTCCAGCGCCAGTTGCTTGACCGGGCTTGGCATCAGCTTTTGCCCGCGCCCTGCCGGACGATCCGGTTGGGTGTAAACCGCGACGATCTCGTAAGGGGTGCTTAACAGCGCCTTGAGGTGTTCGGCGGCGAATTCTGGGGTGCCAGCAAAGACGATGCGCAGTGGCTCAGTCATGGGTTACTCACTTGGAATGGGGGGAGGAGCGCTCTGCGAGCCTGTAGTCGCTGGCGAGGCACGAAGGCTGCGAGTCGGCTGCGCAGCAGCCGTAATCCAGGCACCGCCATCTGCCTGACGTATAGGGTCGTCTGATTTTGCGACGGCTGCGCCGCCGATTCGCAGCCTTCGTGCCTCGCCAGCGACTACAGCCGACAAAGGGATCAAGCGTTCTGGCGGTGCAGTTTTTCCAGCTTCTTCTTGATCCGGTCGCGCTTGAGCGTAGACAGGTAATCAACGAACAGCTTGCCGTTGAGGTGGTCGCACTCATGTTGAATGCACACGGCCAACAGGCCCTCTGCAATCATCTCGAACGGCTTGCCGTCACGGTCCAGCGCCTTGATCTTGACGCGCTGCGGGCGATCCACGTTCTCGTAGTAGCCCGGTACCGAAAGGCAGCCTTCCTGATACTGGCCCATCTCGTCGGTGAGGGTCTCGAACTCGGGGTTGATAAACACCATCGGTTCGCTGCGGTCTTCGCTCAGATCCATGACCACGATGCGCTTGTGCACGTTGACCTGAGTGGCGGCCAGGCCAATGCCCGGCGCCTCGTACATGGTTTCAAACATGTCATCGATCAACTGACGGACTTCGTCGTCCACAACCGCCACGGGTTTGGCGATGGTACGCAGACGCGAGTCTGGGAATTCGAGGATGTTCAAAATAGCCATAAGTTTGATTGGTGCACTGTGTGAAAGATTCAAAAACGGTTGTCAGGTGGGTCCTGTGGACTCGGGCAACCTGTGCAAAACGTCTCCTTCAGAGAGAGCCCGCTCGGGCTCAGGCGTTTCACGCGAGTGCACATAATAAAGGGATTCACCCGCGGATGAAACGACTAGCTGCCGGGCTGCACGCCTGCATGTCTCAATTTGAAACCAACCTGGCGCGCCTTGCGGCAACGTTCAACTAATGTTGGGTTTCCAACTGCCGTTTCAAGTTTTGCCGGGAAGCTCAGCCCGGTGCTTTTCATAGTTTGCTAAACAACTTGTCAACAGAGTTATCCACAGCTTGTTCCTTACAGCCAGATGGAATAATCGATCAAGGATGATCCTATGCAGCCGTCAGAAATATCCCCAGCAGAGCTGGAGGCTCGTTTGCGTTTACACCGGTTACCTGAAGTCGGGCCACGGCGTTATTACAGCCTGTTCAGCGCCTTTGGCTCGGCCAGTTCGGCGCTTAGCGCGCCTGCCAGTGCCTGGCGTGCCCTGGGGCTGCCCGAGGCCTGTGCCCAGGCGCGGCGCAGCCCTGAGGTTCGCGATGGTGCCAGCGCTGCATTGCGCTGGCTTGAGGGCTCCAGACACCATGTACTGCTGCACGACCGTGCCGATTACCCGGCGCTGCTGAGTGAGTTGAGTGATGCTCCGCCGCTGTTGTTTGTGGCCGGCGAGCCGTCGATTCTGGAAAAACCGCAGTTGGCGATGGTCGGTAGCCGACGCGCCTCAAGGCCGGGGCTGGACACCGCCACCGCCTTTTCCCGCAGCCTGGCCGGGGCCGGTTTTGTGATTACCAGCGGGTTGGCGCTGGGGATTGATGGCGCGGCGCACCAGGGCGCTCTGGACGTTGGCGGGCAGACAGTGGGGGTGCTGGGCACCGGCCTGGAAAAACTTTATCCACAGCGCAACCGTACACTGGCGGATGAAATGATTTGCAGCGGTAGCGCGGTGGTTTCGGAGTTCCCGCTGGACGCCGGGCCACAACCGGCCAACTTCCCGCGGCGCAACCGCATCATCAGTGGTTTGTCCCTCGGCGTGCTGGTGGTTGAGGCCAGCGTGTCCAGCGGCTCACTGATTACGGCCCGCCTTGCTGCAGAGCAGGGGCGCGAGGTCTACGCCATGCCCGGTTCCATCCACCACCCGGGTGCACGGGGTTGCCATCAGTTGATCCGTGATGGCGCTACGCTTGTTGAAACCGTCGAGCATATTCTTGAAGGTCTGCGGGGCTGGCGCTCGATGCCGTTATCCACAACAGAAATGTTTACACCAAGCTGTCATCCGATAGTGCAATTGTTGCAGGCAGCGCCTTACACCAGCGAAGCGCTGGTCCATGCCAGTGGCTGGGATTTACCACGGTTGCTCGCCACTCTGACCGAGCTTGAGCTGGCGGGGCACGTCGTGCTTGAGGGCGGGCGTTGGTTTGCTCGCGCCAGCTAAGTACACTGCGCGCAGCACATATCTGGAGACATTCAATGATCAGCACCTGGCGCGTCCAACAAGCTGCAAGAGCCATTCGCGCAGGCGCGGTGATTGCCTATCCGACTGAAGCGGTTTGGGGTTTGGGTTGCGACCCGTGGGACGAAGAGGCGGTTGAGCGGTTGCTGGCGATCAAATCGCGGCCTGTGGATAAAGGCCTGATTCTGGTGGCAGACAACATCCACCAGTTCGACTTTTTGTTTGAAGACTTCCCCCAGGAGTGGATCGACCGCATGGCCAGTACCTGGCCGGGGCCGAACACCTGGCTGGTGCCGCATCAGGGCTTGTTGCCCGAGTGGATCACCGGGGTACATGACACCGTAGCTCTGCGCGTCAGCGATCACCCGCTGGTGCGTGAGTTGTGCGCGCTGGTGGGGCCGATCGTATCGACTTCAGCCAACCCGGCCGGCTTGCCGGCTGCGCGTACACGGTTAAAAGTTGAGCAATATTTCCGTGGGCAAATCGATCATGTGTTGGGCGGTAATCTGGGCGGGCGGAAAAACCCGAGCCTGATTCGTGATTTGGCCAGCGGCAAGGTAGTGCGCCCGGCGTAATTAAAACACCAAACCCGGTGGGAGCGAGCCTGCTCGCGAAGGTAGTTAGCAATAGAGTATTTTTGCCGGATAAATGCGGCGCTCTTGCGACCTTCGCGAGCAGGCTCGCTCCCACGGGGAAATGATCAACCCCGGTTTTATCAAGGCAACAAAATCGTCGAGCCAGTCGTGCGGCGCGCCGACAGTTCTGTCTGCGCCTTGGCTGCATCAGCCAACGCAAACCGCTGGCTGATATCTACCTTGATGGCGCCGCTGCGAATCATTGCAAACAGCTCATCGGCCATCGCCTGCAGGTTTTCAGCGCTATTGGCATAGCTGGCCAATGTCGGTCGGGTTACGTACAGCGAACCCTTCTGCGACAAGATCCCCAGGTTCACGCCGGTCACTGCACCTGAAGCGTTACCAAAACTGACCATCAGCCCGCGTGGGGCCACGCAGTCCAGCGAGGTCAGCCAGGTGTCCTTGCCTACACCGTCATAGACCACCGGGCACTTCTTGCCGTCGGTCAATTCCAGCACCCGCCTGGCCACATCTTCATGGCTGTAATCGATGGTTTCCCAAGCGCCCAGGGCTTTGGCGTGTGCGGCTTTTTCGGCCGAGCTGACCGTGCCGATCAATTTCACTCCCAAGGCTTTCGCCCATTGGCAGGCAATCGAGCCGACCCCACCTGCAGCAGCGTGGAACAGGATGGTTTCACCACCTTTGAGTTCATAGGTCTGACGCAGCAGGTACTGGGTTGTAAGCCCCTTGAGCATTACGGCGGCGGCTTGCTCGAAGGAAATATCTTCGGGTAGCTTTACCACATTCGCCGCAGGCAGTACGTGCAGTTCGCTGTATGCGCCCAGCGGCCCGGTGCCGTAAGCCACGCGATCGCCGACTTTCACGTTACGCACTTCACTGCCCACCGCATCGACAACGCCTGCACCTTCATTGCCCAGCCCGGAAGGCAGCTCAGCCAGCGGGTACAAGCCACCACGGTAATAGGTATCGATGAAATTCAGACCGATGGCCTGATTGCGCACCCGCACCTGCAGCGGGCCCGGCTCGGCGGGCTGGAAGTCGACATACTCAAGCACTTCAGGGCCGCCGTGGGCCCGAAACTGGATACGCTTAGCCATCTGCACTGTCCTTGCTCAATAGACGAAGCCGCTATCCAACGCCTAAGCGTGATCTTCGTCAACTGCGGTGAAGCAAGGTGCGGTGTTATGCTAGCGGCCCTTTGCCGCCGGCCCCGCTCTGAACGAAGTGCCGCGTCGCTTTGCCCGATTTAAGGTGATGTCATGACTACTCGCACCGAGGCTGTAAAAGCCTACCTGCTCGACCTTCAAGACCGCATTTGCAACGCATTGCAAACTGAAGACGGCGGCACCCAATTCGTCGAAGACGCCTGGGAGCGCCCGGCGGGCGGTGGCGGTCGTACCCGTGTCATCGAAAACGGCCACGTGATTGAGAAAGGCGGCGTCAACTTTTCCCACGTATTTGGCAGCGGCCTGCCGCCCTCTGCCAGCGCCCATCGCCCTGAGCTGGCAGGCCGTGGCTTTGAAGCCCTGGGCGTGTCGCTAGTGATCCACCCGCACAACCCGCATGTGCCGACTTCCCACGCCAACGTGCGCTTTTTTATCGCAGAAAAAGAAGGCGAAGAGCCGGTATGGTGGTTTGGCGGCGGCTTTGACCTCACCCCTTACTACGGCGTTGAAGAAGACTGCGTGCACTGGCACCGCGTGGCCGAGCAGGCGTGTGCGCTGTTTGGCGCCGATGTCTACCCGCGCTACAAGGCCTGGTGCGACACCTACTTCCATATCAAGCATCGCAACGAGCCCCGGGGTATTGGCGGCCTGTTTTTCGATGACCTGAACGCGTGGGATTTCGACACCTGCTTTGCCTTTATTCGCGCCATTGGTGACGCCTATATCGACGCCTACCTGCCGATTGTTCAGCGCCGCAAAGCCGATAAATACACCGCCCAGCAGCGTGAATTCCAGGAATTCCGCCGTGGCCGTTATGTCGAATTCAACCTGGTGTACGACCGTGGCACCCTGTTTGGCCTGCAATCGGGTGGGCGTACCGAATCGATCCTGATGTCGTTGCCACCTCAGGTTCGCTGGGGCTACGACTGGAAAGCCGAAGCGGGCAGCCCTGAAGCGCGTCTGACCGAGTACTTCCTGCAAGACCGCGATTGGTTGGCCAACGCCTGATATTGCCCGAGGAGCTTGCCTGATGGACCGTTACGTCGTTTTTGGTAACCCGATTGCCCACAGCAAATCCCCGGTGCTGCATCGCCTGTTTGCCGAACAAACCGGCCAGGCCATGCAATACGACACCTTGCTTGCGCCGCTGGAAGATTTTTCCGGCTGCGCCACGGCGTTCTTTCAGGAGGGGCGCGGTGCCAACGTCACCGTACCGTTCAAGGAAGAGGCCTACCGGCTGGCCAACCAGCTGACTGCACGGGCGCAGCGTGCAGGCGCGGTCAACACGCTGAGCAAGCAGGCTGATGGCAGCTTGCTGGGCGATAACACCGACGGTGCCGGGTTGGTGCGCGACCTGACGGTCAATGCCGGCTTCAGCCTCAAGGGCAAACGCATTTTGATTCTGGGTGCAGGCGGCGCGGTGCGTGGTGCATTGGAGCCGATCCTGGCCGAAGGCCCGGCATCTGTGACCATCGCCAACCGCACCGTGGAAAAAGCTGAAGTGCTGGCCGAACTGTTCAGCGACCTCGGCCCGGTGGCGGCCAGTGGCTTTGACTGGTTGTATGAGCCGGTTGACGTGATCATCAACGCCACCTCCGCCAGCCTGTCGGGCGAAGTGCCACCGATTGCCAGCAGCCTGATCGAGCCGGGCAAAACCCTGTGCTACGACATGATGTACGGCAAGGAGCCTACCCCGTTCTGCAAGTGGGCCAGCGCACAGGGTGCGGGCCAGGTGATGGATGGTCTGGGCATGCTGGCTGAGCAGGCTGCGGAGGCGTTTTATCTGTGGCGCGGGGTGCGTCCGGACACGGCACCGGCGTTGGCTGAGTTGCGCCGGTTGCTGGCGCTGTAAAGCCATCCCTCACCCCAGCGCTCTGCCGGAGGGAGAGGGGGCCGACCGTGTTGTTTATCGTTAATCTGCGATTTGAAATACCGGGTCGAATATAGATTCAAAACAGCACTTTCAGATTGCCAAAAGTCCTCAATATCCCCCAACCCTCTCCCTCCGGGAGAGGGTTGGGGTGAGGGGCTTTTCAAAGAGGTACTTATGCAACGAATCAAGGGCTACCACGCCCATCTCTATTTCGATGCCACTACCCTCGACCAGGCCCGCGCCCTGGCCGAAGAAGCGACGCGGCTGTTCAACCTGCAAATGGGCCGTGTTCACCAACGCCCGGTTGGCCCGCACCCGGACTGGAGCTGCCAGCTGGCCTTTGGCCCCGAACTGATCGGCATCGTCCTGCCTTGGCTGGCGCTCAATCGGCGCGGGCTGGTGGTTTTTTTGCACCCCGATACCGGTAACGACCTGCTGGACCACACCGAACATGCGATCTGGATGGGGGCTGTGAGGCCGCTGGATTTGTCTGTGTTCTGACTCGGGGCGCCGTGTCTGCGCCTACCACTGAACTATCTCCTACATAAAAAGCATAGTTAAGGAAGTATCCGACATTAATAACGGCAGCTTCGCTGTGGCTATATTTTTAGGTGAGGGCTAACGTTCTAATAGGTTTTGTTTAGAACCTATTTATAGAAAGTTTTTCGCAAATACTTAGCTAGGAGGATTTATGTCCAAGCCGCCACCATTGAATATAGGACCTATTGTTATAACCCCTGATCCAGTTCCTCCCCCCAAACTACCCGTGCTACCTGTAGTGCCTGGTGGGTTTCAGGCACGCCCTTTACCATGGAATGGATCCGTACCAGATAATGCGGGCCTTGATACTTTTTTCAAAAAAAGAGGGGTGAGAGATTCATATTGGACAATGACAGTAATCGTTCTTGCTGCCACTGCGCAAAGAAATATCGAAATAGCCTACCTGGCTGAACTTACAAATATTAAATCTCAAGTCGATTATGAGTTATCAGTAGCTATCGGTGATGAAGATCTATCTGAGCTGGAAACGGCCGAAAAGGGAAAAACAATTATTAGCGAGTTGCTGGTAAGTAAAAATGACGATATTAAAACCTACTCGGAAAAAGCTAATTCTTTTTTTGGTAGAAATCCTTTGGCTAAAGATATAAAGTCAAATGCTGTTGATTTTGTGAATATTTTCCAGGATTGGGGAAGTGGGGCGCAGCCCATTGATGTTTATAATAATTTTATCAAGTCAGTCTCTGCTGCATACATGAGAAATCTCCTTTCGGATAAAATTAAAATTCTAAATGAAAAAGCTAATGCGCTAACAATTCGTATTGCAGCAGTAAAAGCAAAAGTAAATGAAGAGGCGCTTCGCTTGGCTGACGCCATTAACAGGGCTGAGCTCAAGGAGGTCCCTGTCTCACCCCCTGATGTATCTATCGATAAAAACATTGAGCATGTTCTACAGCTAAAAGATTATCTTTATGGTCATGGCGCGACCTTTTTACTCAGCTGGTTTTATTCAAAAGTTAAAAACAAAGGGGAGTGGGATTTCAAGCAGTTGGGGCGTCAGTATGCCGATTTCGGTAATTTTCACTATGGCGCAGTTGGCACGGCTATTGGTCTTTCTGAAGGAGTGCTATTAAGAGCAGCTGGAGCGGCACAGTCTATAGCCGGTACGTCGAAGGAAGAGTTTGACAAATGGTGGTCTGAGGCGCCCTATGGGGATGATCCTGTCGATCAAGTCTGGATTAAAGCTGGAATTGAGTATGCAAAATCAAAAAGCTCGTAAGTGGATATGTGGGGTATCGATAATCTTATGTATTGGGCAAGCATTATATATATATATGTCCTTTGAAGCCTTGCCAGAGCCCACTCGTGTCGTATCAATTAATAATGTAGGTGAAAAAGGTGCAGTGTATGAAGTACTGTACGATTCAGGGGGGTGCTACAGTACCGTTTGTATACAGATATTATCTCGTGGAGCGACAAGGCACTACTGAAGAGGTATTAGAAAAGTTAAAAAATAAAACACCATTTCTCGTCACAAAAAGCACAGCGGCTGTACGAAATGTCATGCGTGACAGGGTCAAGCTAGAAGTGGCGGATACAATTTATGATTACAGCAATACTGCATTTTATAAAGTTAATGGAGGGCGGCCGCGAAAACTGAGTGCAACACCTGACCTTTCCGGTACGGTGCTGCCCCTATGTCCTATTCCGAACTCAGCGTTGAAGAGCGCGCGATCATT